>JAVRPX010000489.1:0-5148 GCA_032161985.1 Mycobacterium sp. | reverse complement strand
CACTGCGGTGTCCCATGCCGGCTCCGCGCTATCGGCATTCGGCCTGATGCTGATCGGTTTGGTCATCGTGTCGGGCTATACGTCGATCAACGCCGTGGTGAAGGCGGAGCTCTTTCCCGCCCGCATCCGGGCACTCGGAGTCGGGCTACCATATGCGCTCACCGTCGCAATCTTCGGCGGCACCACCGAGTACGTGGCGCTGGGGCTCAAGAACATCGGTCACGAGAGTTGGTTCTTCTTCTACGTGGCAGGCTGCGGGTTGATCTCGCTGTTGGTGTACGTCTTCATGGGCGAGTCCTCACGACGCTCGTACCTGGAGCGGGAGGTGCGCGAAGTCAGCGAAATTGTGGCCGCCGACCCCGAACTCGTCAACACCGTGCAGGTTTCGGGGAATGCTTCGTAACATCAGCACGATGCAAGTGCTGATCGTCGAAGACGACGAGGGTGTCGCGTCCGCGCTGGCCGAGCTTCTCGGCCAGACGGGCGCGACCGTCGTCGGAGTCAGCCGGGGTGCCGACGCACTCCATCGTGTCAAGGGCTGCGATCTCGTGCTGCTGGATTTGGGGTTGCCCGACATGGACGGGCTGGATGTGCTGCGCACGCTGCGGCGTGCGTCGACCGTGCCGGTCATCATCATGACCGCCCGAGACAGCGACGGCGCGGTGGTGCTCGGGCTCCGCGCGGGAGCCGACGACTACTTGGTCAAGCCGGTGCGAAAAGCCGTACTGCTGGCGCGGATTCAGGCCGTCATGCGACGCGTCCGCCGAGTGGGGGGCGACGCCGCGGGTCCGTCCCCACCTGTGGTTGCGGGGCCCGTCACCATTGACCGCGATCGCCGGGAAGTCACTTTGGACGGAAACCCGCAGGCGCTCACCAAGACCGAGTTCCAGATCGTCGCCACGCTGGCCGCCCGCCAAGGCGAGGCGGTGAGCCGCGAGGACCTGATGCTCGAGGTGTGGGGAACCGCAGTCGTCGGCCGGTCCAGGTCGTTGGACTTCTTCATCGGACAGCTGAGGGCCAAGCTCATCGGGCTGCCGCTTAAGACAGTGCGCGGTTTCGGTTTTCGACTGGACAGCTGACATGGGGCTGCGTGTTCGCGTTGTGCTCGTCCTCCTTTCGCTGCTGGCGATCGCGGCGCTCGCAGTGCCCTTGGGGCTGAGTCTGGCGGACCGGCGAACCGCCACCCTCGCCGCGGAACGGGGTCGGCAGCTTGCGGCGCTGGCCGATTCGGCGGCCATGCCCGGCGTCCTTCTGCAGCGTCAGGTCGACCGCTACTACGAGGTATATGGGGAAGGCGTGCTCATCGTCGACGGAGACAGCCGGACCCGGGCGGCACGCGGACTCAGTGACTCCGAACCCGCAGTGGCGACGGCGATAAGCCGTGCCCTCGTCGACGCACCGGCGTCGCGGTGGGCCCGCATCCTGCCGTGGAGCCGCGATCAAGTCCTGGCCACCGACGGCGTCCGGCGCGACGGAGAGCTGGTCGGCGCCGTCGTGGTGGCGGTCGACACCTCGGTCGCGGCACGCGGCGTCGCCAGCGGCTGGCTTTGGGTGGCAGTCGGCTGCCTGAGTCTGCTCGTGCTGGCGGTGCTGGTCGCTCGTGCACTCACGCGGTGGGTGCTGCGACCGGTCGACGGGCTCGAGCGCGCCGTCGCCGAGATGACCGAAGGGGTCGCCGGGCTGCCCGCCGACGTGGCGGGGCCGCCGGAACTGCGTCACTTCACCGCGGCGTTCAACACGATGGCTCAGGCGGTACGGGCCTCGCTCGAGCGTCAGCGGCGCCTCGTCGCCGACGCGTCGCACCAACTGCGCAATCCGCTCGCCGCCGTCCGTCTGCGTGCAGACACCCTCGAGGACCACGTGGTCGAGGCGGGCAGGTCGACGTACGGCTCGATGACTGCGGAGCTCGACCGTCTGGAGAATCTGTTGCAACAGCTGCTGCGCCTGGCCCGTGCCGAGGAGGTGAGCGGCAGCCGCAGGGTAGGTCTGTCCACCGCAGTAGCTGAGTCGGCAGACCTCGATGACGTGATCGAACAACGAATCGCATTCTGGCAGCCCGTCGCCGACGCACATCACCAACAACTGCGTTGCCGCTCGGACCATCCCGGGCTGGCAGTGCCGCTCGCTCGCCATGACGTGGAGCAGCTACTCGACGTCGCGCTGGACAACGCGCTGCGCTACGCCGGCCCGGACGCCACGATCACCGTGTCGACCGCCGCCGGGGACACCACAGTCGAACTGTCCGTCAGCGACGACGGACCCGGCCTGCCCGACGAGGACTTCTCCAGGGCGGCGGCCCGATTCTGGCGGGGACGAGACGACAAGGACGGCACGGGCCTCGGACTTGCCATCGCCGCCGAGATCGCGGCGGGTCATGGGGGGACGATCGCGGTGGAGCGGGCCCCCGAAGGTGGCCTGCTGGTTCGCTATTCGCTGCCGGCGGCAGGTGCGACGACATGCTGAGTCGTCGCACGTTCCTGTTCGCGACGGCGGTGTTGGCCGCCGGTTGCGTTGGCAGCGCACCCGGAGGGCGGGTGCTCGTGGCCTCCGGCGAGCGGGGCGGGCTGTATCTGGCGTTCGCGGAGCTCGTGGCCAAACAGCTCAAGGCCCAATACCCCGACATGGGTGTCGAGGCGGTGCCGACTGAGGGCAGCGTCGACAACCTTGCCCGCCTGCGTTCGGGGGAAGCCGATTTGGGACTCGCATTGGCCGACGTCGTCGAGCGGGACCTCGCCACGGGCCCAGCCGGCACCGCGCCCTTGGCAGTGGCCCGCGTGTACGAGAATTATCTGCAGGTGGTCGTGCGTGATTCGGCGTCCGCGCGCCAGCTGACAGACCTTGAGGGACAGCGGGTTTCGATTGGCCCGGGCGGTTCGGGCGCCGCGGCCACCAGCGAGGTGCTGTTCGAGGCGGCCGGCCTTCGCGGTCGAGTAGACATGCTGCGATACCGCTTGCACGAAGGACTCGCGCGGCTCGCCGACGGAGGAGTGGACGCACTGGTGTGGTCGGGCGGTGTACCGACACCGGCCATCTCCGAACTCGACCTCAAGGTGGCACTCCGGATGCTCGACATCGGCCCGCTCGCGGCCCCGATGGCGCAACTGTCCGGCTACCCCTTCCTCGTCCGCCAAGTGCCGACCGGTGATTACGTGCCACGGGGCCTGCGCTCCATCGGCGTGCCGAACCTGCTGCTGTGCCGCCACGACATCGGGGCAGACGTGGTCGCCGCCGTCGTAGACGTACTCGCCACCGACGCACCGCAATTGGTGCCCCCCTACGTCCGCGGGCTGCAATACCTCGACCCACCGTCGATGATCCAGACCGGGCTAGTACCGCTTCATCCGGGCGCCGTGAGTGCCTACCAGAGGCTCCACGGCTGACAGCTGCGCGCTCGAATCTGTGAATCCTGCAAGGAACACCGTCGCCAACGGCTGTCCCCATTCCATACGGGAGTGAGCGGGACGACCATGGACACATCACAGAAAAAGGGGGCGCGGCCATGTTCTTCCACCTGATACCACTCCATGACCTGAAAAAGCACAGTGTCACGTACTGGCGGCCGGGCCGCGACCACGACTCGTCGGCGGACACCTGGGTGGTACTTGCTGAACTCGAATCCGGTTACTTCGCAACGGTTCTTGACCTGCCCGCCGAGAACGATACCGGCGGCCGCGTCGCCGTTACCCGCGGTCAAGCGGAGACGATGCGGTCCCGGCGAGCAGAGGACGCGTTGGCGCTCTTCCTCCGTGGCAGACGAGAACGGTTATGAACAAGGGCGGTTTGACTGCCGCATTCGCGGGATTTGCACTGGTCGTCATGCAATCGGTGGGTTCGACGATGAGCCGTCGATGCCGCAGCTGTCGATGCGCATATCCGGAGCAGATGGGATCCCCCAGCCCGAAGTCATCGAAAGTCCGCGCACGACATACCTGACCTTCGGCGCCAAGCGGGTGCGGGTATGGGTATGGTGGTGCGGATAGCACAGGAGGCCGACTACCGCGTCGACATCGACCGGGACGTCTATGGCCCGTACAACCCGACGCTCACCTTCGGGCACATCATGCGGAATGACAGTCTGCTTGTGCTGCTTGCCACAGGGGCATCGATCAGTTGGCTGTTCTTCATCTGCGTGGGCGGCGTCGTGGTCGGCATGCCAATGGCGGTCGGCGCATGCCTGCTCGCCTCAGCGGCGCAGAAGCTGTTGACTGAACCGTGTCGGGTTTAATGCCGGCTTCAAGGTTGAGGCGTCGCCGGCTGGGACGCCCGGGTTTGAGCGTAGTAGGCGGTGGGCAGGATGTAGTCGAGTTGGCTGTGCAGTCGGCGGTTGTTGTACCAGTCGACCAGTCCATCGCGGCGTATTCGATCTCTTCGATGGTCCGTAATGAACCGGCTAGGAGTCAGTTACCGCGACCGACTGCGTCGGACTTGAACACCCCGATCGTCGTTGGCAATTGGCGTTAGCCGGGGTAGTACTCCTGCTCGGAGATCACGGGCTCGACCGTCGACGGCTCGCCGCGTCCTGCCCTCCGCCGCGAAGAGAACATTGCGCCGCGTGCTGGCCGCATTGGCGCGAAGCGGGCCATCCCGATCGGGTTCATGTCGTCGTAGATCGCCTCAATGCCGCCGCCCATCAAGTAGGTCTCGTGCCAGAAACCCGTTCCGCCAGCGTCTCTCAGGAACTGCTGCCACCAGAGCTTGTGCGGCTCCGAGCGGCTCCAGCGCTCCAGGCTGTCGAGGTCGCGCCAGTACTGGCGCATTCCCAGGTGCGGCGGGATTAGCGACCAGATCAGGTCCTCGTGCAGGAGCAGGCCATCCGGCCGCTCCTTCCACGACTTCTGGATCTTGGGCCCTAGCCCCAACAAGCGCAGCACCCCGCGCGGGCGCCGTACCCGCATGCCTAAGTAGATCACGACGAGGTCTGGGTATTCGCTCAGATCCACGGTCTGGCGGTCTACTGCCATCAGCCCCCCTTGAATTAGGCCGAGTCTAGATCACTCGAACTCCAGCCACTACAAATTTGAGCGTTGAGCCGACCTCCAGTCGTCGAATCCAGTTCTCCCGCCACAGTGAATCCTCTCGGGTTTAGCTGGCTCTTATGGTCGGCGGCGTGGCCGGCTGGGACGTCGGGGTGTGAGCGTAGTAGGCGGT
>JAVRPX010000488.1:0-5777 GCA_032161985.1 Mycobacterium sp. | reverse complement strand
CACTCCACCCGCGATATCGCGACGAGGGCGATCACCGCAACGACCACCGCCGCGACGACGGCCACCGCCATCTGGCCTATCACGGCCAGCGCGCTACGCATCGCTAGATCGGGAGCTTGCGGAAGATGGGTCGCGGGATGTGTCGCAGCACCATCATCACGTATCTGAACGCCCCTGGCGCCCATACCAGTTCCTTGCCCTTGGCCGATGCCGTGACCGCCAGGTCGGCGACGTACTCCTTGTCGACGGTGAACGGGGCTTCCTTGGCGCCGGTCTCTTTCAGGTAGTCGATGGTGGTCTTCGTGCGCACCTGGCCGGGCCGGATGACGAGCACTCGAACGCCGTGCTCGCGCAGGGCCTCTCCGAGGCCGAGGTAGAACCCGTCGAGTCCGGCCTTGGTCGAGCCGTAGACGAAGTTGGAGCGGCGCACCCGTTCGCCGGCAGCGGAGCTCATGGCGATGATCCGGCCCGAGCCCTGGGCCCGCATCTTCTCGCCGAGCAGCACCCCCACCGAAACCGCTGCGGTGTAGTTGATCTCGGCGACCAGCACCGCCTTGCGCTGGTCCTGCCACAGCTCTTCGGCGTCGCCGAGCAGGCCGAAGGCGACGATGGCCACGTCGACATCGCCACCTCCGAAGGCCGCGTCGATGACCTTCGGGTGGCTCTCGGTGTCGACGGCATCGAAGTCGATGATCTCGACGGATTTCGCGCCAGCCGCCTTCATCTGCGCGACGGCGTTGTCGCGGAGTGGGTCATCGGGCAGCGCGGTCAGCACGATGCGCGCTGGCGCGTTGCGCAGGTAGCGCTCGCAGATGGCCAGCCCGATCTCGGACGTGCCGCCGAGCAGCAGGATGGTCTGGGGGTTCCCCACGGCATCAAGAACCATTGCGCACCATTAGAGCAGCTCCAAGCGTCGGGCCATGTCGGAGGCGAACACGCCGTTGGGATCGACCTTGCGGCGAACGGCAATCCACTCGTCGATTCGCGGGTACATGGCATGGAAGGTCTCGGCCGTCATGCGGGAATCCTTGGCGGTGTACAGCCTGCCGCCGAACTCCAACACGCGTCGGTCGAGTTCGTTCAGCAGCTCGTTGATGCCGGTCTTCATCGGGAAGTCCATCGCGACGTTCCAGCCCGACATCGGAAAACTCAGCGGCGCTTGGTTTCCTGGTCCGAACAGCTTGAAGACGTTGAGTGCGGAGTAGTGACCGCTGGCCTGGATGTCGCGGATGATCTGCTTGAATTCCTCGACAGCCGACAGCGGTACCAGGAACTGATACTGCGCGAAACCGGCCGGTCCGTAGCCACGGTTCCACTCGCCCAGCAGATCAAGCGGGTGATAGAACTGCGTGAGGTTCTGTACCTTGCCGCGGTAATGACCGCCGCGCCGGTAATACAGCTCGCCGATGGTGCTGAGCGTGAGCTTGTTCATCAAGCCGTTCGGAAAGACGTCAGGCACCGTCATCAGCTGTGGCGCATCGAATTTCAGAGGGTTTTTGGCCAGTTTCTTGGGCAGCTCGTCGCGAAGCGCCAGTCGGCCGCGAGTGATAGCAGCGCGGCCCAACTTGGGTGGAGGGCTGATCGCGTCGAACCAGGCGCTGGAGTAGGTGTAGTTGGCTTCGCTGCCGTCGCTGTGGAAAGCGATCGTCTCGTCGAGAGTCGATGTGTTGTCGCCGTCGTTGATGAAGTACGCGGTCTCCGTCGGTGTCATCTCCAGCACCACCCGCAGGATGATGCCGGTCAGCCCGTTGCCGCCGACGGTGGCCCAGAAAAGGTCGGTGTCGGGGCCGTCGGGGGTCAGCCGGCAGATCTCGCCGTCGGCGGTCAGCAGGTCCATCGACCGGACGTGATTGCCGAAGCTGCCCGCGCTGTGGTGGTTCTTGCCGTGGATGTCGCAGGCGATCGCACCGCCGATGGTGACCTGGCGGGTGCCAGGGAGCACCGGCACCCACAGCCCGAACGGCAGCGCGGCCTTCATCAGCGCGTCGAGACTGACGCCTGCGTCGAGGTCCACCATGTGGGTGTCGCCGTCGATCGAGTGGATCCGGCTCAGCGGCGTCATATCGACGACGAGGCCGCCGCCGTTCTGTGCGTTATCGCCGTAGGACCGCCCGAGGCCGCGGGCGATCACACCTCTGTTCTTTGGCTGGCCGCCGCTGTCGGCCACCTGGGCCACTGCCTTCGCGATGACGTCTGCCTCGGGGGTCGACAACACCTGGGCCACGGAAGGCGCGGTCCGGGCCCAGCCGGTCAGAGGCCGGGTTGTGGTCTCAAACATCGTGACGAGGGTACCGCCTGCCACGTCCGGCTCAGCGCAGCCGGAAGATGACCGCCCGCTGGACAATGAAGTTGATCACGGTCGCGGTGCCCTGGGCGATGACGAATGCCACTGGCACCCGCCAGGGCTGATTGTCGAATTGCATGTAGAAGAAGTAGTTGATGCCGACCTGCACGGCGTAGGTCACGCCGTATAGCGCGACAACCGCGATGAACCGGGCCGTGCTCGGCGGCGCCTGGAACGTCCAGCGGCGGTTGATCAGGTACGCGGTGGTGGTGCCTGCGATGAAGCTGATGGTTTTGGCGACGTTGACGTGCAACCCGGCCGCCAGCAGGGCCACGTATAGGCCGAAGTCGACGATCGCCGAAAGGCCGCCGGTGACGATGAACCGCCATACCTGGGTCTTGAGCGTCAGGTTCGGCGACATCGGGGGCTCGGCCACCCGGGCAGCTTAGCCAGCAAGGCCGCTGTCCCTCAGCACGCCGCACAGTGCATCGACGGCGGCCGTGAACGCATGCTCGGCAGGTGCGGCGAAGCCGACGATGATGCCGTCGGGAGCGGGTATGTCCGGACCGGCGAGCGGATGGCGCATAACCGACAGCCCGTTGATGGCGATACCCGCCTCGCCCGACCGCTGTATGACCTCGTGCTCCGTGCCGTCGGGCAGGGTCAGCAGCATGTTGACGCCCGCGGACAGCCCGCTGATGCCGACGTCGGCGGTTCGTATGGCGGGATGCTCATGTCTGCATAACGGCCGAGTGCCCTGTGAAGTGCCTGGGAGTTAGAAGGGCGGTGGGTCGGCCGCATAGCGCGCCTGGTTTAGACCGCGTTCCCGTTCGATTCGGTAGGCGCGGTCCTCTGCCCGGGTGCGTCTTCGGGTCGGCATCGCGAGTTCGCGGTGCGGGCCGGCCGGAGGACTGTTCGGAAGAACTAACGTCCCCGTGGACATCGCCAGCTGTGGGAAGAACTGCGCGCCGAGAGGTTGGTGATGTAGGTCCGCCCGCGCGGCGACTTCCAGACGATGGGGCTACACCCAGTACGGCACGCGGGCCCGGTACTGGCGCATCGCGAACGCGGCAAAGATCCAGCCTATGACGGTCAGTGCGAGCACCACTAACCAGTGCCGCAGCTCCTGGTCTGCGCCCAGCAGCGGCGCCCGCACAATGTCGAGGTAGTGCAGCAGCGGGTTGAGTTCCGCGATCTTGGCGTAGGACCCCGCGCCCTGCTGCTGCAGCGTCGACTCATTCCAGATGATCGGCGTCATGAAAAACAGCAGCTGCACGATGCTGAAGAGCAGCGGGCTGATGTCGCGGTAGCGCGTGGCCAGGATGCCGAAGCACAGTGAAACCCAAATGCAATTCAGCACGATCAGACCCAGGGCCGGGATGACCGCCAAGTCGGGCCACGACCACGGTTTGGGGTAGATGATCGCGATGATCACGAAGATGATGATGTTGTGGGCGAACAGGATCATCTGCCGCCACACCAGTCGATAGACGTGCACGGAGAGCGGCGTCGGAAGTTGTTTGATCAAGCCCTCGTTGGCGACGAAAACGTCCGCGCCCTCGAGAATGGACGCGTTGATCAGGTTCCAGACGATCAGGCCGAGCGTGACATACGGCAGGTGCTCGGCGAGTGGCAGCTTGAACAGCTTTGAGTACAAGAGCCCCATGGCGACGGCGGTGGCGCCCGTCGCAATCGTGATCCAGAACGGGCCGAGCACTGAGCGTCGGTAGCGCTGCTTGATGTCCTGCCAACCCAGGTGCAGCCATAGCTCGCGCTTACCGAATCCGTCGACCAGGTCGCCAACGGCGCGGCTCATCGTGCGCGACTGCGCGGCCGCGTCGGTGAAGGTCACTGTCCAGGCCTCCTGAACCTCTCACGACGACCCATGCGGCGCATCCGGATCCACTCCCACAGCCCCGCGGGGTCGCGCCGCGACACCAGAAAGTACCAGCCGAACCGCATCCATTCCTGAAAGAGCAACCGGCGCAGGCCCGGCTGTGACAACAGGTAGCCACGGTTGCGGTAGGTGAAGAACCGCTTCGCTGCGTCGTCGGGATACTGCGTGTGCATCCGCCCGCCAAGGATCGGTTTGAACTCGTCGCCGCCCTGCGGATGCAGATACACCGCGTTCAGGCAGGTGCCGAACGGCAGCCCCGACCGCGCCAGGCGTCGGTGCACCTCGACTTCGTCACCGCGCATGAACAATCGGAGATCGGGAACGCCGACCGCCTCCAGCGTCGACGCACGAAACAGCGCGCCGTTGAAGAGCGATGCGATCCCCGGCAGCAGATCTTCGGTGCCCGTGCGTAATTCGCTCACGCGTCGCCTCCACACCATCCCGCGGCGCAGCGGAAAGGCCAGCTTCTCCGGATCACCCATGTCGCACACCATCGGCGACACTTCGGCAAGCCCGTGTTTCTCGGCGCATGCCAACAGCGCCGAAAGCACATCGGGATCCTGTGGGCGGCCGTCGTCGTCTGCCAGCCACACCCAGTCCGCGCCCAGCGCCAGCGCGTGGAGTACGCCCAACGCGAAACCGCCTGCGCCGCCGAGGTTTCGCCGAGACCCGAGATAGGTAGTGGCGATCGGCTGACCGGCTACCAAGTCCCGAACGCGGCCGTCGTCATCGTTGTCGACGACTATCAGATGGTCCGGCGCGGTGGTCTGAGTGGAGAGGGCATTCAGCGACTTGGCGAGTTCGTCGGGACGCCGATGGGTGACCACCACGGCGTAGATTGCCTCAGTCATCTGGCAATGCAGTCTGCTCTTCGCGCGAGGCGCTCATCGCCGTGGCCGGCCAATCGGCTCGGTGTTCGTCGAGGACCTCCCGCACGTGACGGGCTGCGTCGTCACCCTCGTACGCGCGGACCACGTCCTCGATGTTGCCCGTCATCTTGATGGTCCCGTGGTCGATCCACATCGCGGTCTTGCATAGCCGGGCCAGAAACTCGTTGGAGTGGCTGGCGAACACCAGGATGCCGGACCGCTCGACAAGTCCCTGCAGCCGTGTCTGCGCCTTTTTCAGGAAGTCCGCGTCGACGGCTCCGATGCCCTCGTCGAGCAGCAGGATCTCCGGGTCGATGCTGGTAACCACGCCCATTGCCAACCGCACCCGCATGCCGGTGGAGTACGTGCGCAACGGCATCGACAGGTAGTCGCCGAGTTCGGTGAACTCGGCGATTTCGTCGACCTTGGCCAGCATCTGCTTTCGGGTCTGACCGAGGAACAGCCCGCGGATGATGATGTTCTCGATCCCGGAGATTTCGGGGTCCATCCCGACGCCGAGATCGAACACCGGGGCCACCCGACCGGTCACCGAAGCCACCCCGCGGGTGGGTTCGTAGATCCCGGACAGCAGCCGCAGCAGGGTCGACTTTCCCGCGCCGTTGTGTCCAACCAGCCCCACCCGGTCGCCGAGTTCCAGCGACATGGTGATGTCCCGCAACGCCTCGATGACCACGACGTTGGACTCGTTGCGTCCGATGGCGCCGCC
>JAVRPX010000487.1:0-4796 GCA_032161985.1 Mycobacterium sp. | reverse complement strand
TGACCGGCACACCAGCATCAACCAGCGTTGCTAGCCGATCCCCAAAACGAACACAGTCCTCCGAAAACGACACGGTCGCCGCAACCTCTCAAATCGAGAGTGTTGCGACGACCGCGTGAACTCGCCGAGCGGGAGGGCCCTTTCCTTTTCGGTTCCCCCGATCGGGGGACACCCAGTTCCCCCGCTGTTCCGGCCGATCACCGGACATACAACGTGCGCTGACCAGGGCATTCTTATGTCATCGCCGGACACCGGCGCAAGAATCGAAAAGCCAACGCACACAGGAGAACTCGAAATGACTACCAACATCACCCGCAGCCTTGCCCGCTACATCGCACTGCCGATCGTCTCGGCAGGCATCATCGGCGGCGCCGCCCTCGGCATGGCCGGTATGGCCAACGCCACCACCCAGACCCAGCCCAGCGGCCCGGGCTACTCGTACGCCCCGACCGTCCAGGCCCACCCCGCCCCTCAAGCGCAGCCGGGTTGGCACGGCCACCACGGCGTGAACCACATCGAGCACCTGATTCCGGGCTACTACCGCTGATACCGACCGAGCCAAGTGAGGTCCTCCCGTCCCCCAGGGACGGCCTCACTTTCTTTTGCACGCGGGAAGGTACCCCCAGCTCGCGGTTAGTAGCTTGACTCCGAGAGTGCACCGAGCAGCCGTCGGGCGGCCGCCACACGTCCCGCGGCTGCGCCGGTCAGAGTGTCCAGCGCGCATTCCGGATCGGCGGGCGGACCCAGATGCCCGCAGCCGCGCGGGCAGTCCTTGATCGCCTCGGCCAGGTCGGAGAACGCCAGCATCACGTCGTCGGGTTCGATGTGGGCCAGCCCGAACGACCGGATGCCGGGCGTATCTACCACCCAGCCGCCCAAGCGCAGCGGCAAAGCCACCGACTGCGACGACGTGTGTCGGCCTTTGCCCACTCCCGATACATCGCCTGTGGCCCGATCTGCCTCTGGTACAAGGCGATTCACCAGCGTGGATTTGCCGACACCGGAATGGCCGAGGAGCACCGTCACCTTGTCGGTCAGCAGCGGGGCGACGACGTCGAGTGGGTCGTCGCGGCCCGCGGTTGTGATTGTGAGGTCGAGGTCGGCGAACTGCTCGGCGAACGGCTCCGGCGGGGCGAGATCGGTCTTGGTCAGGCACAGGATCGGCTTGAGGCCGCCTGCGTAGGCGGCGATCAGTGTGCGCTCGACCAAGCCGGTGCGCGGTGGCGGGTCGGCCAGAGCGACCACGATGAGGAGTTGGTCGGCGTTGGCGACGACGACGCGTTCGGTGGGATCGGTGTCATCGGCGGTGCGCCGCAACACCGTTCGCCGTTCACCGCGTCGGACGATGCGGGCCAGTGTGTCCGTTTTGCCGGACAGATCTCCGACGATGCCGACGTCATCGCCGACCACGATCGAGGTGCGCCCCAGCTCCCTTGCCCGCATGGCCGTAACGACGTGATTGGGGTCGCGACCCAGCGCGCATCCCCACCGGCCGCGGTCGACGGCGACCACCATGGCTCCCTGAGCGTCGGCATGTTCGGGGCGAGTCTTGGTCCGCGGCCGCGAGCCCCGGCCGGGTCGGACCCGGACATCGGACTCGTCGTACTCGCGTGGGCTCAATCGCCCGCCAGCATGTCGGCCCACATCTGCGGGAAATCGGGCAGCGTCTTTGCCGTCGTACCAATGTCTTCCACCTCGACGCCTGGCACCCGCAGCCCGACGATGGCACCCGCGGTCGCCATCCGATGGTCGGCGTAGGACTGCCACACCCCACCGTGCAGCGGCCGTGCGGTGATCACCAGGCCGTCGGACGTTTCGACGCATTGCCCGCCGAGCCCGTTGATTTCGGTGCTCAGCGCGGCCAGCCGGTCGGTTTCATGCCCACGCAGATGCGCGATCCCGCGCAGCTGTGAGGCTGAACCGGTCTCGGCCAGTGCGGCCAGCGCGGCCACCGCCGGGGTCAGCTCGCCGACGTCATGCAGATCCACGTCGAAGCCTTGGTAGGTGCCTGTACCTTGCACCTCGATGTAGGAATCAGTGTGGCGCACAACAGAACCGAGCTTTTCGAGGATGGCGAGGATCACGTCGGCGGGCTGGATGCTGACCGGCGGCCAACCCGTGATCCGCACGCTCCCGCCGCTGACCACGGCCGCGGCCAAGAATGGCACGGCGTTGGACAGGTCGGGCTCGATCGCCCAGTGCCGCGGGGCAATCGGGCCGGGCGCGACCCGCCATCGATTGGCCTGGGTGTCATCGACGTCGACGCCTGCGTCGCGCAGCATTGACACCGTCATCGCGACATGCGGCGCCGACGGCACCAACTCGCCCGTGTGCACGATCGTCAGCCCGTCGGTGAACGCCGCCCCTGACAGCAGCAGGCCGGAGACGAACTGCGACGAACCGGACGCGTCGATCTCCACGGTGCCGCCGGCCACCGACCCAGTGCCCAGCACGGAGAACGGCAGACGGTCGCCGTCGATGTCCACGCCGAGGCCGCGAAGTGCGTCCAGCAGCGGCGCGATCGGGCGGGTCCGAGCCTGCTCGTCACCGTCGAAAGTGACGGACTGACTGCTCAGCGCGGCGACCGGCGGCAGGAAGCGGAGCACCGTGCCTGCCAGGCCGCAGTCCACGCGGACACCAGGCTGTGGGGCGATGGCGCCACTGATTGTCAGCTCGGTGTCGGCGCCTTCGACGGCCACGCCGAGCGCCTGCAATGCGCCGATCATCAGGTCGGTGTCGCGGCTGCGCAGCGCACCGCTGACAGTCGACTCTCCTTGCACCGCGGCCAGCGCTGCGAGCACGAGCGCCCGGTTGGTCTGTGACTTGGAGCCCGGCACAGTCATCGTGGCATGCACAGAGGTCGGTGTCGACGGTGCCGGCCAGGTGCTCACGGCTTATATCCTGCCCTGTCGGCTCCGCGTGCCACCATGGGATATATGTGTGGGCGATTCGCGGTGACTACCGATCCAGCACTTCTGGCGGAGAAAATCCAGGCAATCGACGAGAGCGCAGCAGCCACCAAGAAGGACACCGGCGGCCCGAACTACAACGTGGCACCGACGACCACGATCAGCACCGTGGTGAAGCGCCATAGCGAGCCCGACGACGCGTCGACGCGGCGGGTGCGGTCGATGCGCTGGGGCCTGGTGCCGCCGTGGGCCAAGAGCGCGGAGGACGGCGGCCCGGACACCAAGGGGCCGCTGATGATCAACGCCCGCTCCGAGAAGGTGACCAGCTCGCCCGCGTTCCGCAACTCCGCGAAGAACAAGCGGTGTCTGGTGCCGATGGACGGCTGGTATGAGTGGCGGCCCAACGGCGAATTGGCGTCGGGCAAGAAAGCCTCGAAGACGCCGTTCTACATGTTTGGCGGCGATGGCGAGATGCTGTTCATGGCGGGGTTGTGGACTACGTGGCGTGCCCGCGAAAACACAGGCGCTCCGTCCTCATCTCATCCGTTGCTGAGCTGCACGATCATCACCACCGATGCCGCGGGGCCGTTGGCCGAGATCCACGACCGGATGCCGCTGACGATCAGCAAGAGTGACTGGGACCGCTGGCTCGACCCCGACGCTCCGATGGACGAGGGTCTGCTGCGTGGGCACGGCGACCTCGACCGCATCGAGATCCGCGAGGTGTCGCGGCTGGTCAACAGCATTCGCAACAACGGCCCCGAGTTGATCGAGCCGGCCAAGCCGGAAGCAGAGCAAGCGACGCTGCGGTAGTGGTCACCGTCTCCGGGCGGTCACCACCACGTAGGGGGAGTCGAACGAGATGTGGCCGTCGGCGTCGGCATGTGCCCGCATCGCGGTCTCGAACGCGGTCACTAGCCGGTCGTGCTGCGCTTGGTCGATGTTGCCGAGCACCGATACGTGCATTGGTGACTCATTCGTGAGGAAGCGCATTGCGGCGTCCAACGACGCATATTGCCAAGTGTGAACTGCGGGTTCGATTTCGACGTCGTCGAAGTCGGTCGACAGTCGCGCCGTGATCGTCCCCGCGGCACCCCATTGATCGGGCGAGTAGCCGGACGACGGGGGAGCGCCGAGGACACTGAGGATCGGGCTGAAGAACGGGTTGGCGGTGTCGTGCACCCAGGACGAGAACGCCAGGACGCCGCCGGCCTTCAACAAGCGGCCGAACTCGGCGACCTGGCGGGTTGGCTCAACGAAGATGATCCCCATGTTCGAGACCGCGGCGTCGAATGACCGGTCGGGCAGGCCGGTGTCGGATGCGTCCGCCGTGACCCACGTGAGCGAGCTGCCCGCAACCTCGGCCCTGCGTGCGCCGATCGCGATCAGCTTGGGTGTGAAGTCCACTGCGGTCACGCGTGCACCCCGGGCCGCCGCCGCCAGCGCGGCGCTACCCGTCCCGCAGGCGAGGTCGACCAGCATCGCCTCGCGGATCGGCAAGCGTCGCTCGACCGCGTCGATCACATCGGCCGCTATGCGGGCGATGTGTTCGGCCACCGCTTCGTAGCGACCGGTGGACCAGATCGTCGGCGAGGACACCACTTCAGCGTGTCACGACGCGAGTTCACCGTCGACCCGCCGCGGGAGTCTCGAGTCGCATCATTCGGCTTGACCCAAGCGAGTATGGCGATACTCGCGTCGAGATGTGCAGCCGGTGGGATTCTGACGTCACAGCGCACGTCGAGGTGCGCCGTCGAACGGGGGCCCCGCATGACCGCTATTCATCCAACCACCCGACAAACCACCATTGAGGTGCACAATCCTGCCGACGGCACCCTCGTCGGTGAAGTCCCTATCGACTCGGTCGAGACTGTCGCCGCCAAGGCG
>JAVRPX010000486.1:0-3547 GCA_032161985.1 Mycobacterium sp. | reverse complement strand
TACCTACCATCAGCGCCAGCGCGATGTAGGCCGGGCCGACCGCGAACGTGATCCACTTCGGGGCGTCGCTGAAGACGCTCGGCACAGGGAAGACGACGATCACGAGCAGCAACGAAACGGCGATACCGAGCAAGTTGGCGCCGAGGAGGAGCACCGTCAGGATGATCTGGATGCGAACGCGCCGGCGTCGCTGGCTTTCGGACGCCTTGCCCAACAGCCAGGAGCCGTATTCGGGGGTATCGGGTAGGCGGCCGCTCTGCCGGGTGACGGTCTCGAGGACCCGGCCCAGCCGTTGCGCGACGCTCTTGTTGGGGGTCATCGTGGCCCCAGCCTAATTTGCCGGTCCCGGCACCTAAGGTGGTTCGGGTGCGTCTCGTGATCGCCCAGTGCACCGTTGACTACATCGGGCGGCTCACTGCCCACCTGCCCTCTGCGCGCCGGTTGCTGCTGTTCAAGGCCGACGGTTCGGTGAGTGTGCACGCCGACGACCGGGCGTACAAGCCGCTGAACTGGATGAGCCCACCGTGCTGGTCGACCGAAGACCTCGACGGGCCGGTTCCGGTGTGGGTGGTTGAGAACAAGGCGGGCGAGCTGCTGCGCATCACCGTCGAGGACATCGAGCACGACTCCAGCCACGAGCTGGGTGTCGATCCCGGACTGGTGAAGGACGGTGTGGAGGCGCACCTGCAGGCGCTGCTTGCCGAGCATGTCGAGCTGCTCGGCACCGGCTACACCCTGGTGCGGCGCGAGTACATGACCGCCATCGGGCCGGTCGACCTGTTGTGCCGCGACGAGCAGGGCCGATCGGTGGCCGTCGAGATCAAGCGGCGCGGCGAGATGGACGGCGTCGAACAGTTGACCCGTTACCTCGAGCTGCTCAACCGTGACACCGTGCTGGCGCCTGTCGCGGGAGTCTTTGCGGCACAACAGATCAAGCCTCAGGCCCGAACGCTGGCCACCGATCGTGGGATCCGCTGCGTGACTTTGGACTATGACCAGATGCGCGGCATGGACAGCGACGAGTTCCGGCTGTTCTGAGAGGCTGGTCGACATGCCCCGGCGCCGGAAGCCTCCTCGCGGCGGACGCTCGGTACCAGCAGTGCCTGCGGCCCGCCGGATCGAGACCGGACCAGACGGTTACGAATACGAAGTGAGGCCGATCGCTGCCTCGCGCGCGACCAAGATCTACCGCTGCCCCGGCTGCGACCAGGAAATCATCATTGGCACAGCACATTTGGTGGTTTGGCCCGCCGATATGGGGGACAGCGCAGCCGATGAACGGCGGCATTGGCACACGCCGTGCTGGACGCACCGGGCAACGCGCGGCCCGACGCGCAGATGGTCCTAGTGGGCTTGATCTTCCTGGGCAGGTTCGACCAGTTCGATCAGCACGCCGCCGCCATCCTTGGGATGGATGAAGTTGATCCGGGAGTTCGCGGTGCCACGTCGCGGTGCGTCATAGAGCAGCCGCACGCTCTGCTCGCGCAACCGCTCGCTCAACGCGTCGATGTCGCTGACCCGGTACGCCAACTGCTGAAGGCCGGGACCGCGCTTGTCGAGGAACTTCGCGATCGTCGAGGTCTGGTCCAGCGGAGCCATCAGCTGGATCTGGGCGCTGCCGACGGCGGCGCCGCGCACCGAGAGCATGGCCTCACGGACGCCCTGGTCCTCGTTGACCTCTTCGTGCAGGACGATCATGCCGAGGTGGTCGTGGTACCACTTGATCGCCGCGTCCAGATCGGCCACCGCGATGCCGACATGGTCGATTGCTGTCACCAGTGCGGTGGCCAGCAACGGGCGGGCATCGACTTGCTCGGCGGTCATAACGTAACGGTAACCTGGCGGGAAAGATTGCGCGTCGCCGTTGGGCGACTTGAGCGGTTCAGAAAAGCCTTTGGAGGTAGGAATGACGACGTCTGTGATCGTTGCTGGAGCCCGCACGCCGGTCGGCAAATTGATGGGCTCCCTTAAGGATTTCTCCGGCAGCGACCTCGGTGCGATCGCCATCTCCGGCGCCCTGGAGAAGGCAGGTGTTCCCGCGTCGGCCGTCGAGTACGTGATCATGGGTCAGGTGCTGACCGCAGGCGCAGGCCAGATGCCCGCCCGGCAGGCCGCGGTGGCCGCAGGCATCGGCTGGGATGTGCCTTCGCTGACCATCAACAAGATGTGTCTGAGCGGCATCGATGCGATCGCACTCGCTGATCAGCTGATCCGGGCAGGCGAGTTCGACGTGGTCGTGGCCGGCGGCCAGGAGTCGATGACGCAGGCCCCGCACCTGCTGATGAACAGCCGGTCCGGCTATAAGTACGGCGACGTCACGGTGCTCGACCACATGGCATACGACGGCCTGCACGACGTGTTCACCGACCAGCCGATGGGCGCACTTACCGAGCAACGCAACGACGTCGACCAGTTCAGCCGCGCGCAGCAGGACGAGTTCGCTGCGCAGTCCCACCAAAAGGCCGCAGCGGCATGGAAAGACGGCGTCTACGCCGACGAGGTGGTGCCGGTGAAGATCCCGCAGCGCAAGGGCGACCCGATCGAGTTCACCGAGGACGAGGGCATCCGCGCCAACACCACGGCCGAATCGTTAGCTGGGCTGAAGCCCGCGTTCCGCAAGGACGGCACCATCACCGCTGGTTCCGCGTCGCAGATCTCCGACGGGGCTGCCGCGGTCGTGGTGATGAACAAGGCCAAGGCGCAGGAGCTTGGCCTGACGTGGCTGGCTGAGATCGGCGCCCATGGCGTCGTCGCGGGCCCGGACTCCACGCTGCAGTCGCAGCCGGCGAACGCCATCAAGAAAGCCATTGCCCGCGAAGGCATCTCGGTCGATCAGCTCGACATCATTGAGATCAACGAGGCGTTCTCGGCGGTCGCGCTGGCCTCGATGAAGGAACTCGGCGTCGACCCGCAGAAGGTCAACGTCGACGGCGGGGCCATCGCGATCGGCCACCCGATCGGCATGTCCGGGGCGCGCATCACTCTGCACGCCGCCCTTGAGCTGGCGCGACGCGGTTCGGGTTACGCCGTGGCCGCGCTGTGCGGCGCGGGCGGTCAGGGCGACGCGCTCATCCTCCGCGCCACATAGCGTCTACGACGCTATGTAGTAATTGGCGCCGGTTTCGGGCACAATGGCGCCATGACAAGCGCCTTTGATCTTCGGTCCGCTGCCGGCTGGTTCCGGTTGATCGCCCTGGCAGAAGCCGTCAGCTGGATCGGTCTGCTGGTCGGCATGTACTTCAAGTACGTGGGCACGCCGCGGACCGAGATCGGCGTCAAGGTGTTCGGCATGACGCACGGGCTGATCTTCATCGCCTTCGTGGTGGCCGGTCTGCTCGTCGGAATCGCGTGCAAATGGTCGGCAGGCACCTGGTTGCTGGCGTTGCTGGCGAGCATCGTCCCACTGTGCAGTGTGATCTTTCTCATATGGGCCGACAAGACTGGCCGAATCGGGCTTTCCAAGGCCGTTGCGACCGTCGCGCAACCGGGACGACGAGCACCCGAAACAACGTGACAGACTTGTGGGCGTGACTCGTCCCCGACCTCC
>JAVRPX010000485.1:0-3393 GCA_032161985.1 Mycobacterium sp. | reverse complement strand
AGACACTCTTCACCTACCTGCACCTCGCAGCGTCCAAGCCCTGCACCGACGCGCTGCTCACCTCGGGCACCACGTCGATCGCATACGAAACCGTGCAGACCGCCGACGGCGCGCTGCCGCTGCTCGCCCCGATGAGTGAGGTCGCTGGGCGGCTGTCGGCCCAGGTCGGCGCGTATCACCTGATGCGCAGCCACGGCGGTCGCGGCGTCCTGATGGGCGGCGTCCCAGGCGTTGCCCCGGCCGAGGTCGTCGTCATCGGTGGCGGCATGGCCGGTTACAACGCCGCCCGCGTCGCCAAGGGTATGGGCGCACACGTGACCGTGTTCGACCTCAACGTCAACACCCTGCGCAAGATCGACGGCGAGTTCAACGGCAGCATCGAGACCCGCTACTCGTCGATGCTCGACCTCGAGGACGCGGTCAAGCAGGCCGACCTGGTGATCGGGGCGGTGCTGGTGCCCGGCGCCAAGGCGCCCAAGCTGGTGACGAACTCGACTGTCGCGCACATGAAGTCGGGTGCAGTGCTGGTCGACATCGCGATTGACCAGGGTGGCTGCTTCGAGGATTCGCGCCCCACCACCCACGACGACCCGACGTTCGCCGTACACGACACGCTGTTCTACTGCGTGGCCAACATGCCCGGCGCGGTCCCCCGCACATCGACCTACGCACTGACCAACGCCACCATGCCGTATGTACTGAAGCTGGCAGACAAGGGCTGGAAGGCCGCCTGCCAGGTCGATCCCGCACTCGGCAACGGCCTCTCGACGCACGGCGGTGAGCTGCTCTCCGAGCAGGTAGCAGCCGATCTCGACCTTCCCTACACCCATCCGGCCAGCGTTCTGGCCTGACGTCTTACCCCCACGAACCCGGGCACCGCACGCGAGCGGTGCCCGGGTTTGCCCTTGTATGGGGTAAATCGCAACAACAGTAGGGAATCGCCCGATTCCTCGCCCTCCCTGGTTGCCATAACGTCATCTCCGCAACAACCAGTCGGGTTTGAGCACATTCCCGACGGAGGAGACGTAATGCGGCAGGTGACGGGACCAACCCGCGGTCGATACCGGGTGCCTTCGTCTCCGGACGCTGGATGAAAGTGTCGGCGCAAGTCCGCCACAACGACTACGCGGCGAACGCAGAAGCGCCAGGACAGGGGCGGCCGTAGGCCAGGTCGCCCGGCAGCGAGGGGTTGCCGGGCGACCTGGCCGGCCGAAGCACCGGAGGTTGCTCAAATCCAGGCTCTGTGTAACTACTGAGAACCTTCAACCTCGCGAACCACGCGGGTCTTCAACTATCCGGGGAAGTCAGATCGCGTCGCTAGGCCCCATTGGTTCGCGGTGAATCTGCACTGTTCGAAACTGCTGCAGACAATTCGACCGCAAATTTTGTCCGACGGCTACACGTGGTGTGGCCATTGCAGCCATTCGTAAATCCACCGCTTTAGCTAGATGTCGTCGACGTTGACGATGCCGTCCTGAATTGCGCGTGCGACCAGCGCCGCCTTTGTCGTCGCCGGGCGTCCGACCGCGGCATACTTTGCCCGAACCCGCTGCAGGTGCGTGCGGAGGGGCGGCCGACCGCACTGTCATTGATCATCGCCTCGGCCATCCTCGGTCCCACATAGGGCACGTCGGTTCTCGCCGCGCGGATCGCGTCGATTAAGTGCCCTTTACCTTCGGTCTTCACCAAGTACGTCACCGCGCCGCGGTCCAGGGAGGTGAGGATGACTTCGTCGGTTGCGATGTGCGAGTAGACAATTACGCGAAACTGCCGCGCGACGAGGTGATCGAGCGTGCTGAAGTCAACGCGGTAACGACCCATCTGTAGTTCCAACACGACGGCGCCGACGTTCGACGCGGCCGATGACGCATGCTCGGCGAGAAACTGCTCGGCCGAGAAATAGTTGCCTGCGAACTGGAAGCGAGGTTGCGCCTGGCCGCACCACAGCTCCACGGCGGCGTGGATCGCGTCGTGCTCGTCGATTACCGCGACCGAGGCGCAGCTATTGAGCTCCCGTCGCTTCGACGGTTCCCGCCCATCGTGGCGAACCGCCAACGTCGCTATCCCCAACGTCTGTCGCTCCGTCCGACTCCTCGATGCCCGCCTTCGGTATAGGCGCGACTTATTGCCGAGCAGAACGTATTGCAGGAGGGCCGACGGAGGAATCGGGTGTTTCCCTCTAAGTGCGTCTACGCCAGCGATGGCGGGATGACCAGCGCGGGGAGCTCGGTGATGAGCGGCCGCAGATTCTGGGCCTTCGGGTCGTTGGCCTGCGAGCGGGTCATGATCGCGAGCAGGACACGCCGACCTGCGGGATCGTATGCGACGCCGACGTCGTTGGTGCTGCCGTAATCGCCGCTACCGGTCTTGTCGGCGGTGGTCCACCCCGGCGGCAGCCCGGCGCGCATGCTCGACGTCTCGTTCGCCCGCATCCAGTCTTCGAGCTGCTGCCGCTGGGGCGGGGCCAGCGCATCGCCTGTCAGCAGGTCGCGATATCCACCGCCGAGCGCCTCGGGTGTGCTGGTGTCACGCGGGTCACCGGGGATCGCCGAATTCAATGCGGTCTCCCACCGATCCAGCCGGGAGCTCGGATCGCCGATGCTTCGGGCGAACGCAGTGATGGCGGGCGGCCCGCCAATAGTCTTCAGCAGCAGGTTCCCGGCAGTGTTGTCGCTGACCTGCAGGGCCGCCTGACAGAGTTCGTCCAGCGTCATGTCGCCGCCGGCCCGGGGTTGAGTCCTCGGCGAGTTCGCGACTATCTCGGCCGGATCGACGAAGACCTGGTGATCCAACGTCAGCTCGCCCTGTTCGACCATCTGCAGCACGCGCGCCGAGGCATAGCCCTTGAACGTCGAGCACATGGCGAACGCTTCCTGGCCTCGGCGAGAGATGGACCTACCGCCTTCGAGGTCGGCTGCGAACAGGCCGACGTACGCGCCATGGCGTCGCTCAATCGCACCGATGCGTTCGTCGATTCCTGCGAGCGGTTCCGCTGGGTTTGCCATTGCGGGTACGGGCGCGCTCGCGGCCACCGCGGCCAGCGTCAACCCGCCGAGCAGCGCGCGGTGCCGGGACAGTCGAGTCGTCGGTCCCAGGGTACCGACTAGCCGGCAATGTTCCGGAGCGGCTGTGGCAGAGACTTTTTCGATCGCTGTGGGCCCAGGACGGCGGCGCCATAGGGTCGCGTCAGCAATTGGTGCGCGATGGCGTTCACCTCGTCGAGGGTGACGTCGTCGATCTTGCCAAGGGTGTGCGCGATGCTGCGGTGTTCGCCGTAGTTGAGCTCACTGCGGCCGATGCGGTTCATCCGGGAACCGGAATCCTCCAACCCGAGCACCAGCCCGCCGCGCAGCGATCCCTTGGCGATTCGGCATTCGGCTTCGGTGATGCCGT
>JAVRPX010000484.1:0-5555 GCA_032161985.1 Mycobacterium sp. | reverse complement strand
TTGACTTCAGCCATCAATCCTCCAAAGTTCAGTCAGATCGACTCAACCTTGGGGGAGACGAGTTTGTTCCCGGTGCCGGCACTGTTCGCCGACCGCATAAATAGCAGGAAGCCTGCCGTTCGGGGGTTGACGGCAGGCTCCCTGTTTGTGGGTGGTCGCTACGCGGAGGCTTGAGCCCCCAGCACCCGCTGGACATCAGGCATCATCTGCTGCACCTGCTGGCCCCAGTAAGCCCACGTGTGCGTGCCCTGCGCCGGGAAGTTGAACACCCCGTTGGTGCCGCCCGCCGCGATGTAGTTGTCGCGGAAGGTGGCGTTGGTCCGCAGCGTGAACCCTTCGAGGAACTGCGCGGCCATCAGGTTTTCACCCGAGCTACCCGAGTCGAGATCCGACGGGGTGCCGGTGCCGCAGTAGACCCAGATCCGGGTGTTGTTGGCGACCAGCTGGGCCATGTTGACCATCGGGTCGTTGCGCTTCCACGCCGGGTCGGACGACGGACCCCACATGCTCTCGGCGTTATAGCCGCCGGCATCGTTCATGGCCAGCCCGATCAGCATCGGCCACCAGCCCTCCGACGGGTTAAGGAAGCCCGACAGGGACGCGGCATAGATGAACTTCTGCGGGTAGTAGATCGCGTAGTTCATCGCCGTGCTGCCTGCCATCGAGATGCCGACCACCGCGTTGCCGGTCTGCGACACACCCTTGTTGGCTTCCAGCCACGCGGGGAGTTCCTGCGTCAAGAAGGTCTCCCACTTGTACGTGTAGTCCTGGCCGTTACCCCGTGACGGCTGGTACCAGTCGGTGTAGAAGCTCGACTGGCCACCGACCGGCATCACGAGTGACAGCCCGGAACCGTAGTACCACTCGAACGCCGGCGTGTTGATATCCCAGCCGCTGTAATCGTCCTGCGCGCGCAGGCCGTCCAGGAGATAGACCGCGTGCGGCCCACCGCCCTGGAACTGAATCCGGATGTCGCGGTTCATCGCAGCCGAAAACACATCCAGATACTCAACGGGCAGCCCCGGCCGGGAGAACGCACCAGCAGTCGCCGAACCCCCGACGAAGCCGATCAGCCCGGGCAGTGTCGCCGCCGCAACGGCGCTCACCGCCAGGCGGCGCAACCACTTACCTCGAAACCTCTCCATGAACTTCATAACGGCAACCAACCCACCTTTCATCACGTTCCTCAAAAGCATTGCCGTTGCTTTCGCTGCGTAATGAAACACGCAAGATGGGCGCAGCCAGCCGCTCAACACCCACTTACGAAGTCGCGGTTGGCTAACGATTCCGACTCGGCGCGGACTCGGGAACGGGCAATATCCGCTGTGACCTGTGGGGAAGCAGTTACAGGTGTGACTATGCGTCCTGTCCGGGCACACCGCGCCCAAAGCGGTACAGCTGTGTCACGTGTTGCGGTGTCAACTCCTCCAGCGAGGTCACGCCGAGCAGCCGCATCGTGCGGGTGACCTGGCCAGACAGGATTTCGATTGCCCGGTCGACGCCGGCTTCCCCGCCGGCCATAAGCCCGTAGAGATAAGCCCGGCCGACCAAGGTGAACCGCGCGCCGAGCGCCACCGCCGCTACGATATCGGCTCCGGACATGATGCCGGTGTCCAGCAAAATCTCCGCGTCACCGCCGAGCTCGCGCGCGACGGTGGGCAGAAGGTGGAACGGCACGGGCGCGCGATCCAGCTGGCGGCCGCCGTGGTTGGACAGCAGAACGCCGTCGACACCGAGGTCAACGACCGCGCGGGCATCATCCAACGTCTGGATTCCCTTGACTACCAAATTGTTCGGCCACTGCGTCTTGATCCAGGCGAGGTCCTCGAACGTCACCGTCGGGTCGAACATGGTGTCCAGGTACTCGGCGACCGTTCCCGGCCACCGGTCCAGCGACGCGAACGACAACGGCTCGGTGGTCAGCAGGTCGAACCACCAGCGCGGGTGCGGTACCGCATCGAGCACGGTGCGCAACGTCAGCGTCGGCGGGATGGACATGCCGTTGCGGGTGTCGCGTAGCCGTGCGCCGGCCACCGGAACATCTACGGTGACCAGCAGTGTGTCGAAGCCCGCCGCGGCCGCCCGCTGAACCAGCGCCATCGACCGATCGCGGTCCTTCCACATGTAGAGCTGAAACCAGTTGCGGCCGTGTGGATTTGCACCCTTGACATCCTCGATCGAGCTGGTGCCCAGCGTCGACAGGGAGAATGGGATGCCGGCCCTCGCGGCCGCGTGGGCACCGGCGATCTCGCCCTCGGTGTGCATCAGCCGGGTGAAGCCCGTCGGCGCTATTCCGAACGGCAGCGCGACATGGTCGCCGAGCACGGTTCGGCCGGAGTCGACCTTCGCGACGTCCCGCAGGATCGTCGGATGAAACTCGATGTCGTGGAACGCTTGTCGGGCGCGGGCAAGAGACAGCTCCTCCTCGGCGGCGCCATCGGTGTAGTCGAAGGCCGCTTTCGGAGTGCGGCGCTTGGCGATTCGGCGCAAGTCATCAATAGTCAGCGCCGACTCGAGCAGCCGTTTCGTCGGACTCAGTTGCGGCCTGCGGAACTGCAGCAAGGGCGCCAGTTCGCTTGGCCGGGGCACGCGTCGCTTCATCGCCCACCCACTAGTCGTCCGCTGCCGCCAACGTGCGCCGGACATTGGCCCGCCGTTCTTCGATGGCGCGGCCGATGTCCTGCAGCAGCAGCGGCTTTCGTTCGACCAGTTCCTCGATGTATTTACGTTCGATCTGCAATACGGTCACCTCTTCGAGTGCATACGCCGACGCGGTGACGGCTTCGCGGGTGAGCGCGGTCTGCCCGAGAAAGTCACCCGCTTCGAGGGTACGCACAGGGATGATCGCGCCGTCATCTCCGCTCGCGACCAGCCGCACCCGTCCATTGACCAGGAACATCATCCGCTTTGGTACCTGACCCGCAAACTGGAGGTACTCCTCGGTGCCGTATCGGGCGAGCTCCGCACGGGGGAGCAGTGTCTGTTGATCGGCAGCGGTCAACCGCAGCGTCGGCGCGATGATCCGGAGCGATGCTTCCAGCCGCTCAGGAGTGGCGAACTCGTCCTCCGCCTCGTCGAGATGCAGCCCGGCGCGGCGCGAGGCGTACCAGACCCAGCGTAGGAATAACGATTTAGCGGCGAAGTCATCGGCCGGTGTGCGCACCGGGATCCCCGTGTTGTACTGCAGCGCGCCCGTGCGCACGCTGGACGGTGCCGCGTCGACGCGTAGCTGCGGCAGCATTGCAGCGACCCGGTTCAGCATCGCAATGACATCGTCGGGTGGGTCGTCGACTGAGAACACTGTGCTTACAGACAGGCTGTGCGTACCCGGCGGCCTGCTGAAGTTGGTAAACGAGGCGGCAGCTAGCACCGAGTTTGGCATGATCAACAGACCGCTGCCGGTGTCGATATGCGTTGCGCGCCAGTTGACTTCCACGACGCGCCCGCGCGCGGCCGGCGTCTCGATCCAGTCGCCGAGCTGGAACGGCTGCTCGAAAAGCACTAGCAGACCGGAGATGATCTGACCGACGGAGTTCTGCAGCGCCAGGCCCAGCACGATCGAGGTGACGCCGAGTGCGGTGAACAGTCGGCCGACGTCGGCCCCCCAGATGAAGGAGAACATCAGCCCAACGCCGATGGCGATGATCGCGAACCGGGCCACGTCGAGGAAGATCGATGGAATTCGCTTCCGCCAGCTGCCTTCCGGCGCGCCCTGGAACAGCGTTGCGTTGAGACCGGACAGCAGCAGCACCAACACCACGAAGCCGAATACGGTCGAGACGATGCGGACCGGTGTGGCCTCGGCCGAGACCTGGGTCGCCTTCACCAGCAGCAGAAGCAGCACGCCGAGCGGCAGGATGTAGTTGCGCAGCAGGTGCACGGGCCGGGCCAGCGCGCTACGCCTGCGCAGCAACGCGTTGTGCAGTTCGGTGAGAAAAACGAGCGCGAGCGGGAAGCCCAGGGCGATGCCGACCGCCCAAAAGAACCACGACGCGTCGAGCACGTTGGTCATGGCTGTTGGTCCAACCGGAAGATCGGCTCGGTGTCGTCGCCTGCGCCGACTTCGCCTGCGGGAGCGAACTGGCGGGAATCCCGCATCGCGTCGTACACCCTTGCAGTGACATAGATCCCCGGCTGCGGTGATCCGCTCTGCACCTGGTTGGCGATGTCGACGGCCGCGCCCCACATGTCATACGCGAGGCTGGACCGGCCGACGAGTCCGCTCGACACGGTGCCCGTGTCGATTCCCGCGCGCAACTGCAGGCTGGTGTCGGACTCGCCGTTGTAGCGGTCGACGATGCGCTGCATCTCGATCGCGAAATCCACAGTGCGGCGGACGTTGTCGATCCGAGGCACGCTCAGTCCGCAGCTGGCGAGGTAGCCGTTGTGCAGCGTGCGGATCCGCTCGACTCCGAGGCCTTCCGCAGCGGCGTCGAACTGCCGGACCAGTCTGTTCACGATGGCCAGCTGCTCGTCCGCGGTCAGATCCGAAGACAGCTCGTCAAGGCCGACGATGTCGGCGAAGAGCACCGTCACGTTCTGGTGATCCTGAGCGATCGTCTCCTCGCCCTCCCGGTACCGCTGCACCACAGGTTCTGGCATCAACGACAGCAGCAGCCGGTCGTTCTCCCTGCGCTGCTCGGTGAGCAACTCATCCTTGATTGCCAGATTGCGGCTCATCTCATTGAAAGCTACTGTGAGATCACCGAATTCGTCACGAGACTGCACCGGCAGCGACACGCCGTACTCACCCGAGCTGATGCGCTGGGCACCCGACTCGAGCCGCCGGATGGGCCGCACGAACAACCGGGCCAGCAGCATCGCGGCGATGCAGACCACGAAGATGATCACCGTCGTCGACAGCACCAGCGTGCGCGTGAACGCCGACACCGGCGCGAAGGCCTCCGACGTGTCGATCTTGGCGATGACGGCCCAGTGCAGGCCCGGCAGGTCGACCGGCGCGTAGGCCTGCAGCGTTTCGTGACCCAGGTAGTCGTCGGCGACCAGCGTCCCGCGCTGCCCGCGTAGCGCCTGCCGGGTGGCTTCCGTCGCGACCGGTTGCACAAGAGTGGTCCCGTGCTGCCGGATCGATTCCTGGGCCACATCGGGCGGAGTACCCGCATCGATGACGTCGCGCTTGAATGCTTCCGGGTTCTCGAGGAAGAGGCGGGAGTCCGAACGCATCAGATCGTCGGCTCCGACGATGAACGTCTCGCCGGTCTTGCCCATCCCCGACTCTTCCCACCGCTTATCCATCGTCATCAGCCGGTTGATCTTCGAGATCGGGAACTGGAGTGCGATCACACCCTCGACGCGGTCCTGCGACCCGACCGGAGACACCATCCAGGCCGTCGGCTCGTCGGCTGGCTGGTAATCGCCGAAGTCGGTGATGGCGACGTAATCGACGGCGTTGGAGTCGATGGCCTTGTTGTAGGCCTCGGTCAGTGCGCCGCTGTGGTAGGGGCCATTGAGGATGTTGGTGCCGAGGTCGACGCCCTTGTATGCGCTGTAGACGACATTGCCTCTGGTGTCTAGCAGCAGGGCGTCCTCGAATT
>JAVRPX010000483.1:0-5684 GCA_032161985.1 Mycobacterium sp. | reverse complement strand
GCACGCTCGTCGGCGACATCCGGGGCAAGCTGGGCAGTGACCCCGCAGTCGTCGCGCTGATCGCCGAGGGCGAGAACGACAGCGTGCCCTTCGTGGTGGCGGTCAACCCGGCCGCACAGGATCTCGGTCTGAAGGCCAACGAGTTGGTAAAGCAGCTGGGTGCGGCGGTCAATGGTCGTGGGGGCGGCAAGTCCGATTTGGCACAGGGTTCCGGTAAGGGGGCAGCGGGTATTGACGCGGCATTGGCCGCGCTACGCGCAGAAATAGGCCGGAGCTAGCCCGTGGCCCATACCGATGACCGTCTACCGGATCGACCCGGGGGCGACGATCCCGGCCGCGGCCGACGGCTCGGTGTCGACGTGGGCACGGTGCGGATCGGGGTAGCCACCAGCGATCCCGACGGGATCCTGGCCACGCCGGTGGAAACTGTGCGCCGGGATCGGTCGAACAAGCACCTGCGTCGGCTGGCACAGCTGGCCGACGAGTTGGAGGCCGTCGAAGTGGTGGTGGGATTGCCGCGCACCCTTGCCGACCGGTCCGGTCCGTCGGCCACGGACGCGATCGAGCTGGCCGAGCAGCTGGCTCGGCGCATCGCGCCAACGCCGGTGCGGTTATCCGACGAACGGCTTACGACGGTTTCGGCGCAGCGCTCGCTGCGGGATGCGGGTGTCCGCGCCAAGGGACAGCGGGCGATGATCGATCAGGCGGCGGCGGTAGGTATCTTGCAGAACTGGTTGGACCAGCGGCGCGTGGCCTTGGCCGCGCACGGAGAGGTCGGGGATGACTGACAATTGGGGTCGCGGTCGCGCAGAACCCGTGGCGGTCGGACCGCCGCGACGGCGGATAACGCGTGCGGACCGGATACGTGAGGCCCGTGGTCAACGGAAGCGGCGCATCGGTCGCGGCTTCGTGCTGGCCATGCTGATCGTGGTCGTCGTGGGCGCGGTGTTCCTCGGTTCGAAGCTGTGGCACACACTGTTTGGTGGGGGTAGCGACTTCTCCGGCGACGGCGTCAACGATGTGGTCATCCAGATCCATGACGGGGATTCCACCACCGCAATCGGCAAGACTCTTGAGGAGCGCAAGGTGGTGGCCACGGTCGCGGCATTCGTCGACGCGGCCGACGGGAACGCCGCCATCTCGTCGATTCAGCCAGGCTTTTACAAGGTGCGCACCGAGATCCCGGCGTCGAATGCCGTTGCACGCCTTGCTGATCCGCAGAACCGGGTCGGCAAGCTGGTTATTCCGGAGGGACGCCAGCTCGACGACATCCAGGACATTAAGACCAACGCGGTGACCGACGGCATCTTCAGCCTCATCTCCCGCGCCACATGTGTGAATCTCGACGGTGATCGTCGTTGCGTGTCGGTGGATGATCTGAAGAAGTCGGCGACTACCGTTGCACCGTCGGAGCTCTCGGTCCCCGACTGGGCGATGAACCCCGTCACCGCGCTGGGTAACGACCACCGCAGGCTGGAGGGGCTGATCGCCCCGGGTACATGGAATATCGACCCGTCGGCCGCGCCGCAGAACATCCTCGCCACCCTGATCGGGACCAGCGCAACGCAGTACGCGCAGGGCGGCCTGCTCGATACCGCCAAGGCGATGAACATGTCGCCGTATCAAATCCTGACCGTTGGCTCTCTGGTGCAACGGGAATCCAAGCCGGACGATTTCGCGAAGGTTGCGCGGGTGATCTACAACCGCCTGGCCGAGAATCGCACACTGGAGTTCGACTCCACGGTGAACTACCCACTGGATCGTATCGAGGTGGCCACCACCGACGCCGACCGTGGGCAGCACACGCAGTGGAACACCTATGTGCGACCGGGACTTCCGGCCACCCCGATCTGCTCACCCGGTCAACCGGCGCTGGCCGCGGCCGAACAGCCCGCGCAGGGGGACTGGCTGTACTTCGTCACGATCGACCTGCAGGGCACCACGTTGTTCACCCGCGACTACCAGCAACATCTGGCGAACATCGAACTGGCCAAACACAACGGTGTCCTCGACAGCGCACGGTAACCCACGCAAGGCGGCGGTGCTCGGCTCGCCGATCGCGCATTCCCGGTCGCCGCAGCTACATCTTGCTGCCTACCGTGCGCTGGGACTAGACGGCTGGACGTATGACCGAATCGAATGCACCGCCGACGAATTGCCCGCTGTGGTAGGAGGTTTCGGCCCGGAGTGGGTCGGCGTGTCGGTGACGATGCCGGGTAAGTTCGCGGCGCTGCGGTACGCCGACGAACGCACCGCACGCGCGGAACTCGTCGGCTCGGCCAACACGCTGGTGCGCACACCCGATGGGTGGCGGGCCGACAACACCGACATTGACGGCGTGAAGGGTACTTTGGGCCCGGTGGCCGGCCGGGCGGCGGTACTGGGCTCGGGCGGGACCGCGCCTGCCGTCGTCGTCGGGCTCGCCGAGCTCGGCGTGCAAGATATTTCGATCGTCGCGCGAAACCACGACAAAGCCGCACCGCTGCTGGCGCTCGGACACAAGCTCGGTGTCGAAATCCGCTGGACCGAACTGGGCACTCGGATGGGTGACGTAGACGTTGTCGTCAGCACGCTCCCCGCCGACGTGGCGGCCCAGCACACCGACACCGTCGCTGCGACGCCACTGCTGCTCGACGCGATCTACGATCCGTGGCCGACTCCGCTGGCTGCGGCGGTCGAGGCCGCAGGCGGACAGGTGATCAGCGGACTGCAGATGCTGCTCCATCAGGCCTACGCACAGGTCGAGCAGTTCACCGGCTTGCCTGCGCCGACCGACGCGATGAGGGCGGCGCTGGCCGAGCTTTAGGAGCTGGTCATTCGAAGGTAGTGAGCGTCCTTCGCTTGCTATCGCCCATTTCGACACCAGGGTTGTTCATAGGCAGTCGTTGGCGCGGATCGACAGCCCTGATGTCGATCTCGGTGATGGCACTCGCCACGGGCAACGGGGCCGAGCAGTTCACCGGCGCGCCTCGTCGAACACTAGTGTTCGACGAGTGAGTGCTCGTATCGGCGTGGTGTTCCGCCCAGACTTCCGGCCCGACACTTTGCGAGAAACGGCTTTGGCCGCCGAGCGTGCCGGGGTGGCCGAACTGTGGCTGTGGGAGGACTGTTTCCTGCAGGGCGGTATCGCCGCCGCGGCGGTGGCTCTCGCGTCGTCCGAAACGCTGACGGTCGGTCTCGGTGTGCTGCCCGCGCCGCTGCGCAACGTGGTGGCCACCGCGATGGAGATCGCCACCCTCGAGGCGATGTTCCCCGGCAGGATACGGGTCGGAATCGGCCACGGAGTGCAGGACTGGATGCGGCAAGCCGGCGCCGCCGTGGCGTCCCCACTGACGTTGATGCGCGAGTACGTCACGGCCCTGAGCGATCTGCTGGCGGGGCGGTCTGTCACCGTCGACGGCCGATATGTTCGACTTGCCGACGTGCGGTTGGATTGGCCTCCGCAACAACGAGTTCCGGTGCTGATAGGCGGAACGGGGCCGAAGACGTTGGCTCTGGCCGGCGAGATCGCCGACGGTGTGATTCTCGACTCCCAGTACACCGTGACCACGTTGCGGGACGCATTGGACCGCGTCGCGTCCGGTAGGCCAGACCGTGGCGAGACAGCGTTCAGCACAGTGCTGTTCCTGGCATGCGGCGCGGATCAGGTCTCTGAATCGGCAGGCCCCTTTCTCGATGCAGGGGTGGACACACTCGTGTTTCAGCCGGACGGGCCGCAGGCCGTCTTGCCTGAATTGATCACGGCCGTCGGCGATGTGGCGGCCCAGCTGCAGGCCACCTAGGCGGTGATCAGCCGGGTATCGCTCTGTCCCAAGCGTTCCCGCGCTGCGCGCACAGCCCCGATACTGGCCATGGTAACCAGCACGATCGCCACATACCCCGTCACCGCTAGATGCTGCCCAAGGATCAGCCAGCCCGCGACTGCGGCAACGACCGGCGAAAGGCACGTCAGGATCGCAAACGTCTCCGGCGGAAGGTGGCGCAGCGAGATCAGCTCCAGCGAGTAGGGGATCACCGAGGACATCACGCCGACGAGCGCTCCCAGCCCAAGGACTTGCCACCGCAGCGCGCTGCCCGGATCGACCGCGACCACCGCGAACGGCGCCGTCACCAGCGCGCCGATCGCAGTCGCAAGTGCCAGCCCGTCGAGGTTGGGGAAATCGGCTCCCGCGCGGGCCGTGGCCAGTATGTAGGCGGCCCAGCTCGCCGCCGCGCCTGCGGCGAAGCCGAGCCCGACCGGGTCGAGATGACCGACCCGAACACCGGTGAGGCTGAGCAGCGCGACGCCAAGCAGGGCGAGCAGCGCCCACAACCACGCGATCCTCCGTGAGCTGACGACGACGGAAAGTACAAGCGGCCCAAGGGCTTCGACGGTTACAGCAACGCCGAGCGGGATGCGCGTCAACGCGTTGTAGAAACACACGTTCATCACCGTCACCGCGGCGGCAAGTGCGACCGCGGACAACCAAGCCCGACGGGATAGCCCGCGCAGCCTGGGGCGGACCGCCACGCACAGGATCACCCCTGCGACAAACAACCGGACGAATACGGCCCCGATCGCGCCGAGTGCCGCGAACAGTCCGACCGCGAACGCGGCGCCGACCTCCTGGCTGATCGCCGCGACGACAACCAGGAGGGCCGGACCAATTGGTGACCGTCGGTGCATTGAACCGAGGTTAATCTCCATCCATGGGGGTGGGGGTCGCCGTTGTCTGCGTGCTGATGTGGCTGGTCGCGCTGAGCATCTGCGACATCCGTGAGCGACGGCTGCCGAACTGGCTGACGATGCCTGGTGCGGTGGTCATCGTGGTGGCGGCAGCGATACACGGACGCGGCGCGGCTGCGGTGCTTGGTGCGGTCGCGCTGTTCGCCGTCTATGTCGTCGTGCACGTGGTGTCACCTGCGGCAATTGGCGCCGGTGACGTGAAGCTCGCAGTGGGCATCGGTGCGCTGACGGGCGCATTCGGCGGTGACATATGGGTGCTGGCCAGTCTCGTCGCGCCATTGCTGACCGCGGGTTGGGCCGTTGTCGCGGTGCTGTGCCGATCGGGACCGACTGTGCCGCATGGACCTTCGATGTGCCTGGCGGCGGCGATGGCCACCGCGCTCGCCGTGGTCTGAACCGGGCTACGCGGGCGAGGACGGCCGCGCGCCGACGACCAGAAGGTCGCCCATCGTCAGGCCGTCGCCGAGATCGGCCGCATCCTGGATGGCCTGGCGCTTGGCTAGTGGCAGGGATACCCCAACAGGTGCCGGGCATCATGCACGAACTCGTGAATGTGGGTATCCGAGCCGAAGATTGAGGTGGCGCCCTGGTCGAGGCCGACGAAGTAGAGCACCAGCAACGCCAGGAACGTGGTGCCACTGAGCCAAGCCGCCGCAGCCAGCCCGGTGATATCGATTCGTGTGGGGGTAAGAGGTTTGGCCTCAGTCATGACCGTCTCCATTCGCTAGGGCGTGGCCCCATACTCTCTGACGGTGAGGCCACGCTGTTGCCGGGCCGTTACCGCGTGCTTGTGGTCCTCGTACAGCCCGCTGAGAGATTTGTGTGCAATTTGGGGTGCTGAGCGCGACGAGCGCGACACGCGACGAGCGCGACCAAACGCACACAAATCGGTCGTAAAAGCGCGACATGGGAAGATGGGACGCGTGTTGCGATGGACCACTGCTGGTGAATCCCACGG
>JAVRPX010000482.1:0-2896 GCA_032161985.1 Mycobacterium sp. | reverse complement strand
AAAGATGTTGCGGCCCAATGGTTGTCGCGCTGATCCTGTCGTATTGTGCGGCTCGGGGTTGCGGCGCAATTCCCCGCTGCGGCCGTGGTAGCTCAGCGTGGCGGGGACCTCGCCCGCGGTCACCTCGACCCACTTCGGGATCCGCATTGACAGCGCCGCGCCTGCGATCGTGGCCGCGACGATGACGTACAACGCGCCAGGCATATGGAACAGGTCGAACGCCCACTCGGCGCCTGCGGCTATCGCGCCGCCGACCATCGTTCCTCCTAGTAACCCGAAGGTCGTCAGCCGCGAGTTCACCCGCACAAGGTCGATCGTCGGCGGCAGCACACGTGGAGTCACCGCGCTGCGCAGCACGCTAAATGACTTGGACAGCACCATCATTCCGAGTGCACATGGGTACAGCACCCAGGACGGGTAGCTGCCGGTGGCGCCGTCGTAGTTGAAAATCAGCACCACCACCAACGCGGTGCGCAAGATGAACGACGTGGCCAGCGCCACCCGGCGGCCGTGCTGCAGCCTGTCGAGCGCGGGTCCGATGAGTGGGGCGATGACCGCGAACGGCGCGATGGTGATCAACAGGTACAGCGCTACTTTGCCCTTGCTCTCCCCGGAGGCCGCGGCGAAGAACAGCGTGTTGGCAAGCGCGACGGCCATCGCGGCGTCGACGGCGAAGTTCGCCACCACCGGCCACGTCAGCGCGGTGAGGCCGGACTTGTCGGCGCCGTCGGCGGTGGCCGCCCGATGCACGAGACCGTACATCTTCGAACCCATTTCCCGGCTGCGCTGCGCGGCCGCCCTTGTGACGGTGACCTTCTGTCCCGCGCCGGCACCGACGGATGGCGGAGGCGGCTCGGACGTATACGGCCGCGCGGGCTCGTCAAGGGGCGGAAGCCAGCGATTGGCGCTTGGCGTGGACCGGCGCGATCGCCGGTAACCGCCGTCGGCACCCGGGTCACTGGGATAGTTCGCCATCCCGGGATGCTCGTCGGACGGCGGGCGCGGCGGGTAGTAGCGAGGGTCACGCCGCGATCCGGTCACTCCACGATTCTCCCCCATGGCGGCGGTAGCGGACGTGCAGGCGACCGGTGTGGCTCCCTGCCCGCTCTTTGAGGCAGTATTGGTGGCGATGGACACCGTGGACACCGACGATCGCCCCGACCTGGAGGCGGTGCTGATGGGCGCCGTCGAGCAGGCGGGCGCCGCGATCGTCGAGTTCAGCGGCGAGGACACCCTCGGCGAGTACCTCGGCGCCAGCTTCGAGGACCCGACCTCCGCGACGCATCGGTTCCTGGCCAACATGCCGGGTTACCGAGGCTGGCAGTGGGCCGTCGTCGTCGCCGCCTGCCCTGGCGCATCCCAAGCCACGATCAGCGAAGTCGTGTTGGTTCCCGGCCCGACGGCGTTGCTGGCGCCCAAGTGGGTGCCGTGGCAGGAGCGAGTCAAGCCCGGCGACCTGAGCCCAGGGGATCTGCTGGCGCCACCGACCAACGACCCCCGGCTGGTGCCCGGTTACATGGCCACCGGTGACCCGCAGGTCGACGAGGTCGCCCTCGAGGTGGGGCTGGGCCGCCGTCAGGTACTCGGCGAGTTGGGCCGCAGCGACGCCGCGCAGCGTTGGCACGACGGCGATTACGGACCGGGTTCCGCGATGGCCCGGTCCACCCGCCGCGTATGCCGTGACTGTGGCTTCTATCTGCCGCTTGCCGGATCACTTGGGTTGATGTTCGGCGTGTGCGGCAACGAGTTGGCCGCAGACGGCCACGTCGTCGAATCCGAATACGGCTGCGGCGCACACTCGGACACGCCTCAGCCGGCGGGCACCGGATCCCCGCTCTATGACCCGTTCGACGACGGCGTGCTGGACGTGGCGGAGCCCGTCGTTGAGCCGCAGAGCTAGCTTTCTGCGGCGGCCTTGATGCGCGACAGCGTCTCGTTCATGCCGTCGACGAGTTCCCGTTCGAAACTGGGCACGCCGCCGAACAAGGTTTCCACGACGCGGGTCCACCATCGGTCGGCTGCAGTTCATAGCTCCAGATCGTGTTGTTCGCATTGACCCGGAACGCCAGCTTCGTCTCCGGAATGACCTCGGTGACGGTGCTGTTGTCGGCCAGAAGGCGTTGTTGCGGCGGTTGATGTTGATGGTCCGCGTGCCCTGGCGCAGCGGGCCTAGCGGCTTCATCATTCGGCACTGCGGGCTCCATTGCGGCATCCGGCTGAGGTCCGAGACCAGCGCCCACACCTTGGCGACCGGGGCGTCGATGTCGAACTGCGCTTGCAACAGCGGCGCTGCCATTGCGTCTTCCTTCGTTTGGATGCCTTCGAATTCAGCTGAGCCCGCTCTGCGCTCCGCGCGAGCCGCGGCGCACGGCGCGACGTTGCCACAGGAAAATCGACGTGCCAAGCACGCCGATGCCGAGCCCCGCCACCGCGAAAGGGCGCCACTCGTGCAGGCCGGGCACCGTGAACGCCAACACGGCGGCAATCAGCCAACCCGCGGCGATCACCACGATGACCGGCCAGGGCTTGAGCAGGACGGCCGGCAGTGCGGGCGGTTCCGGTGCCACGCTCACAACGTAGCCGATTACGGCAACGTCAAAAATGGGGTGGAGTTTCCGCATCTTTCCCGAGACGTGCTAGGTACTCTTTGCTTTGTGAAAGACGCCGAAGCCCGGCTGGCAAGCGACCTGTCGCTGGCAGTGATCCGTCTGGCTCGCCAATTGCGGTTCCGGCGCCCGAATTCCCCCGTTTCGCTGTCGCAGTTGTCGGCGTTGTCGACGCTTGCCAAGGAGGGCCCGATGACGCCCGGGGCATTAGCCACGCGCGAGCGGGTCCGCCCGCCGTCCATGACTCGAGTCATCGCCTCGTTGGCCGAGCTGGGTTTCGTCGCGCGCGA
>JAVRPX010000481.1:0-7180 GCA_032161985.1 Mycobacterium sp. | reverse complement strand
ACACGGGCGTCTTGTCGCCGTAGTGCACCTTGCGGCGGTCCTTGCTGCGACGCAGACGGCTCTCGAGTTTGCAGACCGCCGACTCGAGGGCGGCGTAGAAGCTGTCCGCGCAGGCCTCGCCGCGCACCACGGGGCCGCGCCCTCGCGCGGTGATCTCTACGTGTTGACAGTTCTTGCGTTGGCGCCGGTTGCGCTCATGGTCAAGTTCGACGTCGAAGAGGTAGATGGTGCGGTCAAATCGTTCCAGGCGTGACAGTTTTTCTGAGACATAGAGGCGGAAGTGCTCGGGAACCTCGACGTTTCGGCCCTTGACGACGACCTCCGCGGTGGGGGCGGGTTCGGGTGTCTCGTCCTCGATGACCATGGTGCGGTCTGAGTCCACGGAATGGCTTGACATGCTTGGCAACTCGTTTCTCTGCGGAGTCGCACGCTTCGCGTGCCCGGCTTGTCTTGGGATTCGCGCCGGCAGGCCTGCGTGTCGCTCCGTCCGCCGGCGCAAGGTGTCGAGTACTCACCTCCTACCGCTGCTCGGCGATGCTGGCGCTTCGGGGTTGAGCGCCGCCGTGAGGCATTCACGGGTGGTTTGTGCCGACGGTAGTCCGTGTTCACCGGGTAGTGCCAGTAAATTCGCGGACCCGTTTTCAGTTCTTCACATCGGATTGATCTCGGAGTAATCGTCTCGGCCGTCAAGCGTTCGCGATCGCAAGGACACCGGCCACCTGAGCACCGGCGATTTGTAGGACGCGGACAGATTCGCTGGCAGTGGCGCCGGTGGTGACGACGTCGTCGACGACGAGCACGGCTTTTGCCAGGCCCGCGATGGGCCTGGTGATCTTGACGCGGCCTGCGATATTGCGCTGACGGTCGGCACTGGACAGGCCGACAGAGTCGCGGGACAGGGCCCGCAGTCGCAGCGCCTGGTCGACTTGGATATCGGAGACATCGCGCAGGCCCGCCGTGGCCGCACGCGCCATCCGGGTGACTGGATCGCCACCCCGGCGCCGGGCGGCGGATCGGCGGGTGGGTGCGGGCACGATGGTCAGCGGTGTGCCGACCACACCCCATGTCAGCAGGCGCTCCAGCCCGGCTTGCAGTGCGGCCGCCAGCGGCACGATCAGGTCGGCGCGGCCGTGCTCCTTGACCGCCACGATGGCCTCACGGCGCGCCCCGGCGTAGCGGCCGAGCGAAAGGACCGGTACGCCGGGGTCGACCCGCGGGGTGACCAGGTGCGGTTCGTCGGCCTTGACCGCCAGTTGGCGCGCGCAGGCCGGGCACCACCGCGTCGACGGCGCGCCGCAGCCGCCGCATTCCAGCGGAAGGACGAGGTCCAGCACATGGGCAGTGTCGCGGTGAGCGGTGACATCCGCTGAAATTGTGCTCCTCTCGTCCGCCGGGGGTACTCCCCGCATATGCAAGACCAACGAGAGTCATTCATCGTCGACTGCCTCGTCGAGGCGTTCTCCGACCTGATGAAGGCCGACCCCGATGCGTTCCGGACCAAGTTCCGCAAGATGGCCGCCGACCCGTTCGCCTTCTACCGCGGAAGCGCCTGCGTGTTCTACGCGGACGTGGCCGACCGCAAGGACAGGTGGGCGGACGACCGCACATCCCGCGTGTGGATTCAGGGTGATCTGCACGCCGAGAACTTCGGCACCTACATGGACGGCTCCGCCCTACTCATCTTCGACGTCAACGACTTCGACGAGGCCTTCCTCGGGCACTTCACGTGGGATCTTGCGCGGTTCGCGGCCAGCGTCGCGCTGATGTGCTGGCAAAAGGCGATCTCGGATGAGCAGATCGCGGCGCTGATCGAGGCGTTCGTCCGTTCGTATGTCGATCAGGTGCGGTGGTTCACCGAAGTGGAGGACGACGCGTCGTTCTCGCTGAACCTGAAGACGGCCCGCGGCGCGGTGTTATCAGCGCTGCAGACGGCGAGGTTGTCTACCCGCTCGCAGATGCTGGACCGCATGACCAGGGTCGACGAGTCGGACCGGCGCTTTCGGGACCTACCCGGCGTGCGCAGGCTCGACGATGCCGAACGCGAGAAAGCCACCGACGCATTCGGCCGCTACCTGGAGACGATTCCGAAGACGAAGCGGTTCCGCGGCATCGCCTACGACATCAAGGACGTGATCGGCAAGACCGGCATGGGTATAGGCAGCGCGGGACTCCCCGCGTACACCGTGCTGATCGAGGGGTTCAACCAAGCACTGGACAACGACGCCGTGCTATCGATGAAGCAGGGCAACGTGGCAGCGCCCAGCCGCGTGGTCGACGATCCCGATGTGCGGGATTACTTCGAGCATCACGGCCACCGCACGGCGGTCTCGCAGCGCGCATTGCAGGCGCATGCCGACCCTCTGCTCGGGTACACCGACATCGACGACGTGGGCTTCGTGGTCAGCGAAATCTCGCCTTACGATGCCGATTTGGACTGGAGCGAGTTGACCGAACCCGACGAGCTGACGGAAGTCATCGAGCAGCTCGGTCAAGCGGTCGCGAAAGTGCATTGCGTCAGCGACACCGACAGCGATCAAACCCTTGTCGACTTCCAGACCGAGGAGGCGATCATCGCCGTGATCGGTGATGACATCGACGATTTCGTCAGCGACATGGTGTCCTTCGGGCTGGAGTATGCGGAGATCGTGCGCGACGACCATCGGCATTTCGTCGAGGCGTTCCGCGAAGGCCGTATCCCCGGCATCACGTCGACCTGAGACGGCGCCTTATCGCGGCGCGCCGAGGTGTGACGTAACTTGCTGGCGACCGTCGTCCAACACGGTGATGCTGGAGTGATGGCAGACGATGAGCCTGCGGAGGGCGCGACAGTTCGCGTCAATGGCCGCGCACGACAAGTTGACGCCGACGACGACACCGCCCTGCTGTATGTGTTGCGCAATCACCTCGGCCTGAAGGGCACCCGCTTCGGCTGTGGACTCGGGGTCTGCGGTGCCTGTTCGGTACTCGTCGACGGGCACCCGGCCAACTCGTGCGACACCCCGCTGTGGTCGGTCATGGGCAAAGACGTGACGACGGTCGAGGGTCTCGGCACAGAAGGCGAGCCGCATCCGGTCGCCCGCGCGATCGTCGAGCATCAGGCCGCCCAATGCGGCTACTGCATGTCGGGGATCGTGGTCAGCGCCGCAGGCCTGCTCGCGACGAATCCCGACCCGACCGAGTCCGAGGTCCGCACCGCGCTGGATGACAACCTGTGCCGGTGCGGTGCCCACAACCGGGTGGTGCGCGCTGTGCTCGTCGCCGCCGCCGAGATGCGCAGGGCCGCTTCGTGACCACCGAAGCGCTGCCGCCGTCCCTGGCCGCCAACCCGCGGCTCGGCGACTGGGTGCGCATCAGCTCAGACGGCACCGTTGAAATCCGTTCCGGCAAGGTCGAATTGGGTCAAGGCGTACTCACCGCGCTCGCGCAGGTGGCCGCCGAGGAACTCGACGTCGAGGTCGCCCGCGTCGAGATGACGGCGGCGACGACCGACCTCAGCCCTGACGAGGGGCTGACCGCAGGCAGCCTGTCCATCCAGCATTCGGGCGCTGCGCTTCGGCAGGTGTGCGCGGAAGTCCGCGACATGTTTATCGGCATCGCCGCCGACAAACTCGCCGTCCCCAAGGAAGAACTCACGATCGAAGACGGGCAGATCTCCGCTCCGGACGGCGCCACCACCAGCTACTGGGAGTTGGCCGACGACACCGTGTTGGACAGGGTCGCAAGTGGTGACGCGGCGCCAAAGCCCGTGTCGGAGTACCGCGTCGTCGGCACCAGCGTCGCAAGGCTGGATCTCCCCGACAAGCTCGCGGGCCGACCCCGCTATGTGCACGACCTGACAATGGACGGCATGGCGTACGGCCGCGTCGTCCGGCCGCCGTCGCGCGGCGCGACGCTTCGCGACATCGACACCGGCCCAACAGAAGACCTGCCCGGCGTGGTCGCGGTGGTGCGCGACGGCAGCTTCCTCGCCGTGGTGGCCGAACACGAGGAGACCGTGTTGCGAGCCGCAGACGTCCTGCGCCGCGACGCGGTCTGGGAACAGCGACCGACATTGCCCGACGAGAACGCGCTGCCTGCTTTCCTCACCTCGGCGCCGACGGACACCACCGTGATCGCGGATGTGGGACAACGACCGCGCTCCGGCGTCGCCCATTCGATAACCGAGTCCTACCACCGTCCGTATGTCGCGCACGGCTCGATCGGACCCTCCTGCGCGGTCGCACTCGCGGCGCACGACCATCTCGAGATCTGGACACACAGCCAGGGAGTGCACATGTTGCGCCGTGAGATCGCGCGGGCGCTGGGGATGACACCCGACCGTCTCGTGGTCCGGCACGTCGACGGCGCTGGTTGCTACGGCCACAACGGCGCAGACGACGCGGCAATGGACGCCGCGGTGCTCGCCATGGCCGTGCCGGGCCGACCGGTGCAGGTGGTGTGGTCGCGGGCCGACGAGTTGAGCTGGTCCCCACTCGGACCCGCTGGGGTGGTACGGATCTCGGCGGACTGCGGCCCCGATGGCAACGTGTTGTCCTGGCGCCACGAGATCTGGAGCGGGAGCTTCATCAGCCGTCCGGGCATGACACCGAACCCCGCTTTCCTGGCCGCCAGCCACCGCGCGGGTGGCGAGGAGATCCGCTCGGCAGGTGAACCGCCTCAGGAGCGCGGTGGCGGAGCGAGTCGCAATGCGGTTCCCGGCTATAGCTTTCCAGCGTACGAAGTCGTCAATCACCTGCTGACGACGATGCCGCTGCGGACATCAGCGTTGCGATCGCTGGGAGCACATCTGAACGTGTTCGCCGTCGAGTCGTTCATGGACGAGCTCGCCGCAGCGGCCGACCGGGACCCCGCCGAGTTTCGGCTGGCGCATCAGTCCGACCCACGCGCCCGGGCGGTGCTGGAACATGTTGTTCGTCAGTCGAATTGGGCGTCATGGACGCCCACCGACGCCATCGGGCACGGAATCGGATATGCGCGCTACAAGAATTCGAGCGCCTACTGCGCGGTGGTGGCCGAAGTCGAGGCAGTCGCCGAGATCCGCGTGCGACGGCTGACCATCGCTGTCGACGCGGGGCTGGTCATCAACCCCGACGGAGCGGCCAACCAAATCGAAGGCGGCGCAATCCAGTCCACCAGCTGGACGGTGAAGGAGCGGGTTCGCTTCGATCGGTTCACGGTTACCAGTGATACCTGGGAGACCTATCCGATCCTGCGCTTCTCCGAAGTTCCCGCTGTCGATGTCGAGTTCCTGCCCGGCATCGACAACCCGCCACTCGGGGTCGGGGAATGCGCACAGGGCCCGACCGCAGCGGCGATCGCCAATGCAGTGGCCGACGCGCTGGGTGTTCGTGTGCGCTCTCTACCCCTGACCCCCGAGCAGATCGTCGTCGCGATGCCGACGTGACATCGCGGCGCGGCGGGTCAGCCCAGCACGATCGAATCCCCTTGAACCGTCACGGCCTGCGCTTCCAGCGGCTTCTGAGCCGGGCCCTTTGCCACGGTGCCGTCGAGGTTGAACTTGCTGCCGTGGCACGGGCAGTCGATGGTACCGTCGGCCACTTTGTCCACCGTGCATCCCTTGTGAGTGCACTTCGCGGAAAAACCCTTGAACTCGCCGGCTGAGGGTTGCGTGACCACGACGTCGCCCACGATCACACCCGAACCCACTGGCACGTCCGATGTCTTGGCGATCGCTTTCGCGGCCGGGGCGGGCCCACCCGATGCGGACGGGGCCGCCGGGGCCGCGGTCGTCGTGCTGGATTCGCCTGCCGCTTCGGGCTTCTTGCCGTATGTGCTACAGGCAGCCACCACGGCGGTCACCAAGCCGAGCCCGGCGCCGAGCAGAACCTTCTGCCGCGAGATGGGAAACTCTCCAATATTCATTGGATACCTTTCAGTTAGTTAGAGCGTGATGCCGGTAGTTTGAAAGAACCACAGTGCCGACGTGAGCCAGACGTACACCAGACCGAAGAACACCAGCCCGCCTGCGACCGGAATCACCCACGCCCGAAGGCCTTTGCGGGTGAGCAGCAGCATCTTCGTCACGAATGCCCCGTAGAAGAAGCACCCGAATAGCGAATGGAAAAGCACCCGGTTGTCATACGTCTGGAACCCCAGCGCGTAGAGGCATTGCACCGCAACGGGGACGCTGACCAACACCGCCAGCCGTCCCGACCACACGTGCGCGGTGCCGATCCAGGCCGGCGCCTTTCCACCAGGAATGAGCCGGTACATCGCGAATGCAGACACCAGCTGGAACAGCGCCAGCGTCACGGCCAGTGTCGCCAGCCACGCCTTGACCGCGGTACCGCTGGAGAACCCGGCAACGCTGATCGAAAAGAACTGCGGCTCATGTATTTTCCCGAACACGCCGAGTGCGACAGCGACGAGCGCCCCGATGGCGACGGCGATCAGCACCGCGACGCCGCTCTTGGGAGTGCTTATTCGCTGCGTGGCGGCCGGATCAGACATCGCTTGCGCCTTCGACACGTGTGGCGACAATCGTCTGTCCGTCGATGACGGCCGTCCGGTCGATCGACAACCCGGGCGCGGGGGCCGTCGACCCGTCGGGTCGGCGCTGCACGCCGGTGACGCCCCCGTTTCCGTCGATGATCCAGCTGTTGCGAACGCCTGCGTTGTCGTAGACATATAGACCGGCAGGCGGCTGCGCTGGGTCGGCCTTGAAATCCCACTTCTTCTCACCGATCCACAGCGTGCCGACGACTGAGTTGCCCTCGAGCCTGCCTTCGAGGCGGCTGGTCTTGTCCTTGTTGGCGAGACTCAGCGCGCCATTGGCGGCGCTACCACGCAGCCACGACTCGATCGAGTTACCGTCGCAGGCATAGGCGACGGCCTTGTCGCCCTCGATGGCGATGTCCAGCGTGATCGTGCCGTTGGCGGTGGGGATCTTGCCGACGTAATCGACCTTCGCCGGGAACGCCGGTGGCGGTGGCGTGCTCGGCACGGGCGGCGGAGCCGCGGGAGTGGCCGCGGCCGCTGTCGTGGTCGACTGGCTATAGGGGTTAGCCTGCGGCGCCGACTCCTCCTTGGACATGTTGACGAGCAAGATGCCCACCCCGAGCGCGGCGACCGCCGCCAGCGTCACTATCGGACCGCGAACCTTCATCTTGCCCTCCCGTGCTTCTACCAAACGCCAATGGCGATGTTTTGTCTGCACAAC
>JAVRPX010000480.1:0-7467 GCA_032161985.1 Mycobacterium sp. | reverse complement strand
GTTCGACGAGATGGGGAATCGCGGCCGCACACGTGTTCCAGGTTCCGATCAGGTTGACGTCCAACACGGTTCGCCACTGCTTCTGCGTCGTCTTGTCCCAGGTCCCCACCGTGAGCACACCGGCATTTGCCACCGCAGCGTCCAATCCACCCAGCTGGGCGACGCCGTCATCGACGGCCGCCGCCAACGCCGCCTCGTCGCGCACGTCGACGACGTGGGTGATGACCCGCCTGCCGTACTTTTCCGCCAGCCGAGCCGTTTCGGCCAGATCCTCGCGGGTCGCGAGCGGATATTCCAGTTCCGGTAGCGACTCGCAGATGTCGACGAGAATGAGGTCGGCGCCCTCCTCAGCGAGTCGCACCGCGTGGCTGCGGCCCATGCCCCGCGCCGCGCCGGTGATCAGAACCCGTTTTCCCGCAACTCGATCGCTCATAGCTTGTTGCAGAAGCCGGCGTCGACGGGGAAGGTGACGCCTGTGACGTACTTCGCGTCATCGGACACCAGGTAGGCGATCGCGGCGCTGATGTCCCCGGGCTCGAGAAGCTCAACCGGCATCGGATTCTGCAGGTGCGGGCCGCCGTCGGGATAGTGCTCGAGGAACGCGACCATTTGCGGGTTGACGGCCATCATGGTGTTGACCGCAGTCGGATGCACGGTGTTGACCCGGATGCTATGCGGTGCAAGCGCATTGGCGAGCGTACGCATCAGTCCGACGAGGCCGTGTTTGGACGCCGCGTAACCCAATCCGCCGCCCTGCAGCCCGCCGAAGCCGCGCAGGCCCGCCGTGGAGCTGGTGAACACAATTGCACCGCCCTGTCCCCCGGCGACGAGATGCGGTATCGCGGCCTTCGCGGTGTGATACGCACCGACGAGATTGACGTTGAGGACATCGGTCCACATCTCGAGGTCCTCGTCGTCGGTCACCTCGCGGAACGCCATCGCCGCGATTCCCGCGTTGGCGAGCACGATGTCCAGCCGGCCGAACTGCTCCACCCCGGCGTCGAGCGCCGACTTCAGCGCATGAAAGTCGCGTACGTCGGCGACCGAGGCGACCATCTTGCCGCCCTGGGCCTCCACCAACGCCACCGCCTCGTCGAGCTCTTCGCGAGACGCCATCGGGTAACCGTTGGAGTCGATGTCGGCGCAGATGTCCACGCCGATGATGGCTGCGCCGTCGGCGGCCAGCCGCGCGGCGTGGCTTCTCCCCTGCCCGCGTGCGACCCCGGTGATGAAGGCGACCTTGCCGTCCAAAGACCCCATCGAACCTCGCTTCGTTGCGGTAGTAACCGTGTTACCGTAACCTGGTTACTCATGAACGGCAAGAGCCAGGACCGCATTCTCGACATCGTCGTCGACTTGCTTGAGACCGAGGGCTACGACGCCGTCCAACTGCGCGAGGTCGCGCGGCGCGCGCGCACTTCCTTGGCGACCATCTACAAGCGGTACGGCACGCGCGACGAGTTGATCCTCGCCGCGCTCGACTCCTGGATGGAGGAGAACCGGTATTCCGGTTTGACCAAGCCACATGCCACGGACGAATCCATCTATGCCGGGGTGATGCGCGTGCTGCGCACCATTTTCGAACCGTGGGAACAGCACCCCGCGATGCTCAAGGCCTACTTCCGCGCGCGCACCGCGCCGGGCGGCAAGAAGCTGGTCCGTCGTGGCTTCGACGCCGTCGTGCCGGCGGTAATGGAGGTCCTCGCCGACGCGGACCCCGCTTTGGTTCGCGATATGGAAGGCATCGTTTCCAACGTCGCGTACGGGCTGCTCGGACGATTCGCGGTCGGAGAAATCGAGATCACCGAGATCGTGCCTAGCCTTGATCGGACCGTGCACTTGCTGACAACCAACTACGAAGGCAAGCGCTAAGCCCCCAGCATCACCAGGCCGCCGTCGACCGCGATCAGCTGTCCGTTGATGAAGCGGGATCCCTCGCCGCACATGAACACCAGCGTCGGCCCTAGGTCGTTGACCGGATCTCCGAGCGCGCCGCCCAGCGGGATCGTCGCCTTGATCCGTTCGTCGATGAAGTCCGCGGCTTCGGGTCCGAGGAACTCGCGAAGACGATCCGCACCCGGCGTCTGCACGGCGGGCGCCAGCGCGATCGCCGACACCTTCTCGGCTGCCCAGGCTCTGGCGATCGAACGCGTCCACGCGGTGACCGCGCCCTTGGTCGCCGCGTAGACAGCGGAGATCGGGCTGCCCATCACGGCCTCGCCTGAGCCGAAGTTGATGATCCGGCCGCCGCCGTCCTTGCGCATGACCGCGTACGCCGCCTGGTTGGTGAAGATCGTCGCCTTGAGGTTGGTATCGACCAGGAAATCGATGTTCTTGCCGGTGATCTGACCGGGGATCCCCGGCTGCCACAGCCCAGCCGCGTGTAGCAGCACATCGAGCCCGCCGAGAGTTTCGGCCGCGGCCGTGACCATCGCATCGACCGCGGCGGAGTCGCGCACGTCGCACTGCACCCATGTCACGCCGGCGCGATCGGGCGGCGTCGTCCGGTGATACGTCGCGACGACGGCGGCCCCTGCCTCACTCAGCACTTGAACCGCGGCAGCGCCGATGCCGGTCGCGCCGCCGGTGACGAGAATGCGCCTGCCATCCAGTGGTTGCCTCATGAATAGATAGTTAGACAAACGTCAACTATATGCAAGGGTGAATCTGACTGTTAGAGTGCGGCTGTGCCGAAGAACGGCGGAGCTATAGATGCTGACGGTGGTCAGCGCCGAGCTTCGTATCAGCGAGCGCGATCCCACGAGACCAAGCGCGGCCTCGTGCAGGCGGCGATGGCGTTGTGGCGCACGAACGGTTACGCCAAGACGACCGTCGCCGACATCTGCCGCGCCGCCGGTGTCTCGCGCGCGCTGTTCTACTTCTACTTCCCAGCCAAGGAGGACGTGCTCTTCGAGGTCGGCCTGCTGTCGACCCGCGCAGCGCAGAAGACCGTGCGCTCGCTGCTTCAGACGGACTATGACGTCGACGCGGTGATCGCCGGGGCGCTGCGCAGCCTCGAACGCTCGATGGCGCGCAATCCCCGCGATCTGATCATCGAGACGATCCTGGAGGGCTACCGCCACGAACACCGAATCCTGGCCGGTGACAAACGCGACGACATCGACGCCGACATGTTCGGCGAGTTGTTCACGAAGGCACAACAAGATGACAAACTGGCCGCCCACGTTGATGCGCGTCACCTGTCCCACCTGGCCGGAATGCATGTCAGCGAAGGTGTACGCCATTGGGCTTCAGGCAGTTTCGGCGACCGAACATTCGCCGACGTCGTCAGCCGCGACATCGCGGCGTTGATCGCCGGCTTCAACCAACCTCCCGCGTAGAGGAGCACGCACATGAAGGTGTCGGTGGTGACTGCGCCCGGCGAGACCCAGGTGGTCGACGTGCCGAAGCCGACGGTCGGGACAGCGGATGTGCTCGTCAAGGTCCGCGCCTGCGGGATCTGCGGCTCCGACTCGTTCTACATCTCGCTGGGCGGTATCCCCGGCCATGACGGCGGCATGCCATTGGGCCACGAACCGGCAGGCGAAGTCGTGGAGGTCGGAGACGATGTGACCGGTATCGCGGTCGGCGACCACGTCGTCATCAACCCGATGACGGCGCCAAGCGGGATCATCGGCAACGGCGGAGCGACCGGTGCGCTCGCGGAATACCTCCTCATCGAGGATGCCGTCCGCGGCACCAGCATCGAGGTGGTACCCGATCACATTCCATTCGAGGTGGCCGCCCTCAACGAACCGATGGCCGTCGCGCGTCACGGCGTGAATCAGTGCCAACCCAAACCCACCGACAAGGTCGTGGTGTTCGGCGCAGGCCCCATCGGGTTGGGCGCCACGATCGCGTTCAAATCCGTTGGCGTGCAGCATGTGGTGGTCGCCGACCTCATTCCAGGCAGGCTCGAGAAGGCCTTGGCTGTTGGCGCCGACGCGGTCATCAATGTGGCCGACGAGGACGTCTCCCAACGGCTTGTCGAATTGCACGGTTCCGGCGAGTCGATGTTCCCGGGGAAGGCGGGCACCGACATCTACTTCGACGCCGCAGGCGTACCCGCAGTCATCAACACGGCGCTTGGCGCCGCCAAGAACGGCGCCCGGTTAGGCATGGTCGCGGTCCACAAGGAGCCGGTGCCTGTCGACTTCCTCAACATCATGAGCAACGAGATCACCATCGTCGGATCGATGGGCTACCCCGACGAAATCTTCGAAGTCACCAAAGATCTCATTGCCAACTGGGAAAAGTACGCCGTGATCGTCAGTCACACGATCCCGTTCGACAACGTCGACGAGGCATTGCGGACAGCTTCTACCCCCGGCGCCGCCGACAAGGTCGTCATCACCTTCAACTGAGAGGAGCGCGGACATGGCGTGGGATTTCGAGACCGACCCCGAGTACCAGAAGGAGCTGGATTGGGCGGACGAGTTCGTCCGCGAGGAGGTCGAACCGCTGGATCTGGCGTTTCCGAACCAGCAGTTCGTGCCCCTCGAGGGCAAGCGGCGCGACGCGGTCGACCCCCTCAAGGAGGAGGTGCGACGCCGCGGACTGTGGGCGACTCACCTGGGGCCCGAGCTCGGCGGCCAGGGCTACGGGCAGCTGAAACTCGCACTGCTCAACGAGATCCTGGGCCGCTCGCAATGGGCGCCGATCGTGTTCGGCTGCCAGGCTCCCGACACCGGCAACGCCGAGATCATCGCGCACTACGGCACCGAGGAACAGAAGAAGCGCTACCTGCACCCGCTGCTCAACGGTGAACTGTTCTCCTGTTACTCGATGACCGAACCCCACGCCGGCGCCGACCCGACCCTGTTCAAGACATCTGCTGTGCGTGATGGTGACGACTGGGTGATCAACGGCTGGAAGTTCTTCTCCTCCAACGCCAGCACGGCATCGTTCTTGATCGTGATGGTCGTGACGAACCCCGAAGTCAGCGCCTACCAGGGCATGTCGATGTTCCTCGTGCCGACCGACACCCCTGGGGTCAAGATCGAACGCAACATCGGCCTATACGGCGAACCCGAAGGCCATGGTTCCCACGCACTGATCCACTACGACAACGTGCGCGTGCCTGCAGAAGCGCTACTGGGTGGCGAGGGGCAGGCGTTCGTCATCGCCCAGACCCGGCTCGGCGGCGGCCGCATCCACCACGCGATGCGCACCATCGGGCTGTCGCAAAGGGCACTGGACATGATGTGTGAGCGCGCGTTGAGCCGTGAGACGCAGGGCAGTCGGCTGTCCGACAAGCAGTTCGTGCACGGGTATATCGCCGATTCGTATGCGCAGCTGTTGCAGTTCCGGTTGATGGTGCTCTACGCCGCGTGGGAGATCGACAAGTACAACGACTACAAGAAGGTGCGTAAGGACATCGCCGCGGTCAAGGTGGTGATGCCGACGGTGCTGCATGACATCGCCTGGCGGGCAATGCAAGTGCACGGCGCGCTCGGAGTCACCAACGAGATGCCGTTCCTCGGCATGGTCACCGGCGCGGCCGTCATGGGTCTGGCCGACGGACCCACCGAGGTGCACAAGACGACGGTGGCCAAGCAGGTGCTGCGCGACTACCAGCCCACCGAGGACACCTGGCCCACCGAATGGATCCCGCGCAAACGCGAAACCGCAAAGGCGAAGTACGCCGAGTACCTGGAGAACGAAGTGGGGAATCTGTGACCGAGATCGACGTTTCGCGGCTCGCCGATTGGATGGACAGTGCCGCGCTGCCCGGCAAGGGTGAGCCGCTGACGACGCGCTTCCTGTCCGGCGGAACGCAGAACGTGATCTATGAGCTGCGCCGCGGTGAGGAGCGATGCGTCATCCGGATGCCACCGCCGGGCGCTCCGCCCGACCGGGACAAGGGCATCCTGCGGGAGTGGCGGATCATCGAGGCGCTTGACGGCACCGAGGTGCCCCACACGTCAGCAGTCGCCGTCTGCCCGGATCCCTCCGTCCTGGGGCGCCCGTTCTACTTGATGGGTTTCGTCGACGGCTGGTCGCCGATGGAGCTGGATCAACGGCAATGGCCCGCGCCATTCGACACTGACCTCGAGGCGCGGGCAGGGCTGGCCTACCAGTTGGCCGAGGGTATCGCGCTGCTGTCCAAGGTCGACTGGAAGGCCAAGGGCCTCGATGACCTCGGCCGTCCCGACGGCTTCCACGAACGCCAAGTCGCCCGCTGGACAGGCTTTTTCGACCGGATCAAGGGCCGTGAAATCGACGGCCTCGACGTGGCGACCGAGTGGTTACGCACGCACCGGCCGCTGGACTTCATCCCCGGCCTGATGCATGGTGATTATCAGTTCGCGAACGTGATGTACCGGCATGGCGCACCGGCCCGGTTGGCCGCGCTCGTCGACTGGGAGATGGGCACCGTCGGCGATCCCAAACTGGACCTGGCCTGGATGGTGCAGAGCTGGCCCCTGGACGATGTAGCCGCCAGCTCCTCCAGCGAAATGAGCTACGTCGACATGCGCGGAATGCCGTCCCGCTCACAGGTTGTCGCCCACTACGCCGAGGTTTCGGGCCGACAAGTCGACGACCTTGACTACTACCTCGTGCTGGCCAAGTGGAAGCTGGCGATCGTGCTCGAACAGGGCTTCCAGCGCGCGGGCGACGACGAGAAACTGCTCGCATACGGCCCTGTCATCGTGGAATTGATGCGCTCGGCGGCCGAGCTCGCAGAGTCCACCGAGTACAGCTGATATGCGAGCCGCGGTCTGCCCGGCCTACGGGACGCCGGACGTCGTGCGGATCGACGAGCAGCCGTCGCCGAACGTCGAGCCGGGACAGGTCCTGGTGAAGGTCGGCGCGGCGGCGGTGAACTTCCCCGATGTGCTGCTGATCGCCAACGACTACCAGATCAGCGTGCCGCCTCCGTTTGTGCCAGGCAGTGAATTCGCCGGCGTGATCGTCGAAACCGGTGACGCTGCAGATGGTTTCGCGGTCGGCGACCGGGTCACCGGCACCGGGCTCTACGGCGCGTTCGCCGAAGAGGTCGTGGTGCCCCCCGCGGGGCTTTCACGCATACCCGATGGAGTCGACGAGCGCACGGCCGCGGCATTCGGCGTGGCATATCGCACGGCGTATCACACGCTGCGCTCGATGGCGCGCGTACAGGAGGGCGACGAGGTGATCGTGCTTGGCGCAGGCGGGGGCGTCGGCCTTGCGGCAGTCCAGCTCGGCGTGCAGCTCGGCGCCTCGGTCACCGCCGTCGCATCATCGGCCGAGAAACTGGATGTGGCCGCGGGTTACGGTGCCAAGCACCTCATCAACCACAAATCGGGAGATCTTCGCGGTGCCCTGCGCGACGCCGTTCCCGGCGGAGCCAATGCGGTTATCGACCCGGTCGGCAATGAGCTGTCCGAACCCGCATTGCGGTCGCTACGCCGCGGCGGTCGATTCGTCACCGTCGGATTCGCCTCCGGCGTCATCCCCCGCATCCCGCTCAACCTGGTGCTCGTC
>JAVRPX010000479.1:0-4482 GCA_032161985.1 Mycobacterium sp. | reverse complement strand
GAGAACAAGTTCCCCGGCGAGATCTCCGGCGGTATGCGCAAGCGTGCCGGCCTTGCCCGCTCCCTGGTGCTCGACCCGCAGATCATCCTCTGCGACGAGCCCGACTCGGGTCTGGACCCGGTCCGTACCGCTTACCTGAGCCAGCTGCTGATCGACATCAACGCGCAGATCGACTGCACGATCCTGATCGTCACGCACAACATCAACATCGCCCGCACGGTGCCCGACAACATGGGCATGTTGTTCCGCAAGCACCTGGTGATGTTCGGCCCCCGCGAGGTGCTGTTGACCAGCGACGAGCCCGTCGTTCGGCAGTTCCTCAACGGCCGCCGAATCGGCCCCATCGGCATGTCCGAGGAGAAGGACGAGTCGACGATGGCCGAAGAGCAGGCCATGGTCGACGCCGGTCACCACGACGGCGGTGTCGAGGAGATCGAGGGCGTGCCGCCGCAGATCCTTGCGACACCGGGCATGCCCGAACGCCAGGCCGTGGGGCGTCGCCAGGCGCGGGTCCGCGAGATGATGCACACGCTGCCGCCTGCCGCTCAGGAGGCGATCCGCGACGACCTCGAAGGCACCCACAAGTACGCTGCGCACACGATTCCCGAAGACGCGACGGCTCGCCATCGTACGGACGACGACGCGCCGACCGGACGGATCCCGGTTACCGGGGAGCGCTAACCTCCAGAGGTGCCGGTCGGACAGAAGGCTCAAGAGCAGAAAACAACGTTCTGCCGGATCTGCGAGCCGCTGTGCGGCATGATCGCGACCGTCGACGACGGTCGTCTGGTATCACTGCGGCCCGATAAGGACCATCCGCTATCGGCGGGCTTCGCGTGCCAGAAGGGCATCGCGTTTACCGAAGTCGTCAACGACCCCGACCGCGTCACCACTCCGCTGCGCCGGAAGGCCGACGGCGGCTTCGAACCCGTCGGCTGGGATGAGGCGATGACCGACATCGCCGACCGAATGGCCGACATCCATCGCCGTCACGGCTCGGGCGCGATCGGTTGGTACTACGGCAACCCGGGTGCCTTCAGCTACTCGCACACCCTGAGCCTGTCGATGTTCATGGCCGGGTTCGGCCCGCGGTTGCACGTGTTCACCGCGGGGAGCCAAGACGTCAACAACCGGTTCGTGGCCAGCCAACTGCTGTACGGCTCGCCGCTGGCGCTGCCGATACCCGACGTGCTGCGCACCGATCTGCTCGTCGTCATCGGCGCGAACCCGATCGTCTCCCACGGCAGTGTCCTCACCGTGCCGCGGATCAAGGACCGCATGCACGACATCGTCAAGCGCGGCGGCCGTGTGCTGGTCATCGATCCGCGCAGGACCGAGACAGCCGCCCAGTTCGAGTGGCTGGGCATCATTCCCGACGGCGACGCCTACCTGCTGCTGTCCTTGTTGCACGTGTTGTTCGGCGAGAACCTCGTCGACCGCGCCCGGCTTGCGCGCCAGGCCGACGGCGCTGTGTGGCTGGAGCAGATGGCCAGGCCGTTCAGCCCCGAGGCCACGCAACCCCGCACCGGCATCGACCCGGACACCGTGCGGTCACTGGCCCGCGACTTGGCCCGCACGCGCCGCGCGGCGGTGTACGGCCGCGTCGGAACGAGTACCGGCGAAAATGGCACGCTCACAACGTATTTGCTCGACGCGGTCAACCTGGTAGCGGGGAACCTAGATGCGACCGGCGGCAGCATGTTCGGCCGGTTCGGCTTCCCGGGGGAGCGCTGGGCGATGAAGGGTCTCGGCGCGCTGCTGCGCACGGTCTACACGCGCAGGCGATCCCGCATCGGTGGCTTCCCGTCGGTGCTGATGTCCGAGCCGGCAGGCGTGATGGCCAAGGAGATCGCCACGCCCGGGCCAGGGCAGGTGCGGGCGCTGCTCGTCAGCGCGGGCAACCCGGTGCTGTCGGTGCCCAACGGCAATGAATTGGAAGAAGCACTCGAAGGCCTCCAGCTGATGGTCGGCGTCGACCTCTACGTCAATGAAACCCTTGCGCACTGCGACTACGTGCTTCCCGCCGCGACGATGTACGAGCGCGACGACTTCCCACTAGCGTTCCAGACGCTGCAGCCCACCCCGTTCCGCCAAGCAACCGAGGCCGTCGTCGAACCCGCCGGCCAGGCCCGCGCCGAATGGGAGGTGATCGACGACCTCACCCGCCGGATGTGGCGCCGCACACCGGGCTTGATCGCGCTGGCGGCGATGCGAAAGGCGTTCGGCCTCTTTGGTGTCCGACTGACCCCTCGGCTGCTAGTAGACGCGGTGATCCGGCTGGGCGACGGAGGCGACCTGTTCGGACTGCGGCGCGGCGGGCTGACGTTCTCCCGCCTGACGGCCGACCATCCGCACGGCAAGGTGCTCGCGCAGAACCTGCGCGACGACGTGCTGCGCAAGGTCGTCGTCTACCGCGGGGGGCGGGTGCGGCTGCGGCACGACGAGATCGCTGCCGAGGTCGAGGCGCTGTCGCGCCGCCGGGCTCCCGACGGGTATCCGATGAGGCTGATCGGCATGCGCGAGGCCCGCTCGGAGAACTCCTGGATGCACAACGCGCCGCTGCTCATGCGCGGCGAGCGTGGCCAGCATGTGCGTATGCACGTCGACGACGCGGCGGCGGCCAACATCGTCGACGGCGATGTCGTGCGCATCGCTTCGCCGCACGGCGAGATCGAACTGCCGGTCATGGTCACCAAGGACATCGTCGCCGGGGTGGTCGCCGTCCCGCACGGCTGGGGCCACAAGGGCACCGGCGGCTGGCGGATCGCCAACGATGCGGGCGGCGCGAACGTGAACCGGCTGATGTCCAGCGCCCCCGAAGACCTGGAGAGGCTGGCCGGGATGGCCCGCCTGACCGGTGTGCCGGTGCGGGTGATTAGCTCTGCACCGTTGGGCGAACGATGATCTCGCCGATCTCCACCTCGGCGGGCTGATCGACCGCGAACGCGATCGCATCTGCCACCGCTTCCGGCGGAATACCGAAGGCGTCCATGTTGTGGCGGATCTGCTCGCGGACGGTCGCGTTGTCGATCGAGCTGTCGAGCTCCGTGTTGACAAATCCCGGCGATACAGCGGTGGTGCGGACCACGCCGTCGGTGGACTCTTGGCGAAGTCCCTCCAGCAGTGTGCGCACGGCATTCTTGGTGGCCGCGTACACCGCCATGTCGTGCACCACGTTCAGACCCGCCGTCGAGACCGTGGTGACGAAGTGCCCATTGCCCTGTCGCCGAAACACTGGAAGCGCCGCGGCAATACCGTGCAGCACGCCCTTGAGGTTGACGTCGATCATCGCCGACCAACCCTCGACGTCGAGGTCTGACATCGGGCCGATCTTGCTGATGCCTGCGTTGCTCACCAGAACATCGAGGCGCCCGAACTCCGACACGGCCGTGCCGACGAGCCGCTCGAGATCGTCGCGACGGGTGACGTCGGTGGCGCAGACGACGGCCTGTCCTCCGCGACCGCGCAGTTCAGCGGCGATGGCGTCGAGCTGTGCCACTCGGCGGGCGCCGAGCACGACCTTCGCGCCGCGCTCGCCGAGCACGCGCGCTGTCGCTTCTCCGATACCGCTGCTGGCACCTGTGATGGCGACGACTTTTCCGGTGATCCGTGACATTGCGATCCTCTTCCCACTAATGTGGACACGTGTCCGCTTACGTCCCTCGACAGTAGCGGACACGTGTCCGCTTAGCAAGCGTCCTGATGAGGAGCAATGAATTCGCCCCGTCGCCGCGCCGACGCGACCGAGAACCGCGACCGGATCATCGACGCCGCTCAAGCGCTCGTCACGAGATCCGATGACCTGAGGCTCAACGAAGTAGCCAAACGGGCGGGCGTCGGCCAGGGCACTCTCTACCGCCACTTTCCGACTCGAGAGGACTTGTTGGCCGAGGTCTATCGCCACGATGTCGACGAGTTGGTCGCAGCCGCGCCCGCGTTGCTGGCCGAACATCGGCCGCTCGAGGCGCTGACGCTGTGGTTCCGCCGGGTGGCCGACTATGCACGGGTCAAACGCGGAGTGTTCTCCGCAGTGACGTCCGGCGTGCAACGGGGCCTGTCGGGCCACAGCCTCGGGCCGATAGGCGACGCGCTCCAGACGTTGCTCGCTGCGGGAAAGGCGGACGGCACCATCCGGTCCGACGTCGATGTCCGCGACGTCATCCTGCTGATCGGCTTTCTGTCGCATATCGAGGAGGCCGAGGCGGACGAGCGCGCTCACCACGTGCTCGAGCTCATCCTCGACGGCCTGCGTCGGCGTGCCGATGATTCCTGACACAGCGGGCATGAAGCCGCTGACCGGCGTGCCGGTGCGGGTCGAGCCTGCGTCAATCAAACCCGCTGTGCAACTTCAGCAGTGACCGCCCGGTCGAGGAAATCGGGCGGAATCTCGGGCCATTCGGGACGCCACTGACCGGACCGCTGATCGGCCTGCAACTCCGCGAGCATGGCGGAGACATACGGACCGCCGTCGACGAGGTAACG
>JAVRPX010000478.1:0-2546 GCA_032161985.1 Mycobacterium sp. | reverse complement strand
GGCCACGACATCAACTACCTGTCCCAGACCGGGGCGCTGTCGGCCATCGGCTACCGCGACCGCCCGCCGGTCGCCCCGCTGAATCTGGTCGCCGACTTCGGCGGCGGGTCGATGTTCGTGCTGCTCGGTATCGTCGCCGCACTGTATGAGCGGGAACGGTCGGGCAAGGGCCAGGTGATCGACGCCGCGATGGTCGACGGCGTGTCCATCCTGTCGCAGATGGCGTGGACGATGAAGTCGACGGGATCGCTCAAGGACCAGCGCGAATCGTTCATGCTCGACGGCGGCGCGCCCTTCTACCGCACATACGAAACATCGGACGGTAAGTACATGGCCGTCGGCTCGATCGAACCGCAGTTCTTCGCGCAACTGCTGGCCGGCCTGGGCCTGTCGTCCTCCGATGTGCCGAACCAACTCGACCCGGAGGCTTTTCCGAAAGTGCACAAGCTGTTCGCAGAGAAGTTTGCGGACAAGACCCGCGACGAATGGTCAGAGATTTTCGCTGGCACCGATGCGTGCGTCACACCCGTGCTCACCTGGGGAGAAGCGGCGCAGAACGAACACCTCAGGGCACGCTCAACAATGGTGACCAGCAACGGTGTCGACCAGGCCGCACCGGCGCCGCGGTTCTCGCGCACACCGCCAGGTCCGGTCGGTGCCCCACCCAAAACCACCACGCCGATCGACGAAATCAACTGGTAGAGAAAAATTAGCTGCGGAATACACTGCGGGATGTCCGCGAGTTAGCTAGACTTTGCCACATGGCTGTGCGGGCATCGAGGGAAGTCGTCTTCGAGGCACCGCCCGAGGCGATTCTGGACGCGCTCGCCGACATCGATGAGGTGCCGACGTGGTCGCCGGTCCACAAACACGCCGAAGTACTCGACCGGCACCCCGACGGCCGCCCACACCATGTGAAGGCGACGCTGAAGATCATGGGCGTCAGCGACAAGGAAGTGCTCGAGTACCACTGGGGCCCCCGCTGGATGGTGTGGGACGCCGTTGACACCCTGCAGCAGCGCGGACAGCACGGCGAGTACAACCTCACCCCTGAGGGGGACGACAAGACCCGGGTGCGCTTCGACATCATCATGGATCTGGCCGCGCCGATCCCGGAATTCCTGATCAAGCGAGCCAAGAAGATCGTGCTCGATGTCGCAACGGAACACTTGCGCAAACGGGTCATGGAGAAGTACGCGTCTTAGGTTCCGACCGTGGCCGTCGACGTCACGCGAGATCCCGAGCGAGGCACCGCCGGAAGCCGTTGTGGATGCGCTAGCCGACGTCGAGGCTGCGCAACAGGGTTTTCCGCACAAACGGATGACACCCGCCTGACCGATTGAGCTACCAGACACCAGCAACCTCAATTGGGTGCCAGCGTTGACGACTTTGCACTGTACAAACGCGACCCTCGGTGTGCCGGATCGTCCGGCTGCAACACCAGCGCCACCATCCATCAAAGTCAAAGGAAACAAAGGAGTTTCATCATGAAGAAGTTCGCCATCAGGTGCGGCGACTGCCGGCGTTCTGGCTGCCGGCTGTCTTGGACTGGCCGGCACGGCACCGGCCGCCCCCGTCTCCCACAACTCGGCCTCCGAAGCCGTCAGCCAGCTGCAGGAACTCGGCTACGCCGTGCAGGTCAACGTGGTCAACGGGCCACAGTCCTCGCTGCTGTCGGAGTGCTCGGTCGACAGCATAAGCGGACGGGCGGGCACTGACTCGGCAGGCCAGCGGCTCACGCCTGCACAGGCAGGCACCGTCCACGTCAACATCAACTGTCCGTCGGACGAGTCCTAACCTCGCCCGTACGTCTCCGATTGGCCCGGCTGGATTTCGTCCAGCCGGGCCAATCGCCGTTCTTGCCATCGGAATGCGGGCTCCTGTACGGAGGTTGGTCTGCGTATGCCGACCGGAATCATGCTGCACCCCGACCCACAGGCCGCCAACGTCGTCGACGACGTCGTATCGCAAGCCCGCCGCGCCTACGATCTCGGTGTCCGGCAGGTCTGGCTGGCTCAGCAGTTCAACCACGACGCGATCTCGCTTGCTGGGCTTGTCGGGGCGGCGGTGCCGGGGCTTGGCGTTGGCACGTCGGTGGTGCCCATCAACCCGCGTCATCCCCTGATCGTCGCGTCGTTGGCGCAGACGGCGCAGGCCGCCGCGCACGGCAACTTCAGCCTCGGCCTCGGGCTCGGCGCCCACGAGCCGGAACGCGCGGCGTTCGGGACCGCGTGGCCCAACACGATCCAGCGGCTGCGCGAACACCTGACGATCCTGCGGTCCGTGTTCGACAACGGAGCCGTCGAGTTCCACGGCGAGGAGTTCACTGCCAACCCCGGCTGGCCGGTCACGGTCGCCGGTGGCACGCCGGTGCCGGTGTATGTGGCGGCGATGGGGCCAAAGGCGTTGCAGGTCACCGGCGAACTTGCCGACGGCACACTGCCGTACCTCGCAGGGCCGCGCACCATCGCCGAGTTCATCGAACCCGCGATCGCGAAGGCAGCGGCCGACGCGGGACGGCCGAAGCCCAGAATCATCGCTGCGGT
>JAVRPX010000477.1:0-3470 GCA_032161985.1 Mycobacterium sp. | reverse complement strand
CAGAAGGCGCAGAAGATGCTGGACCGCAATTTCGACCCCGGCTTCCGCATCGCCCTTCATCACAAGGACCTCGGCATCGTCACCGCGGCCGCCCGTGAGGCCGGCGTGGTGATCCCACTCGGCGCGGTGGTCGCCCAACTCATGGCCTCCGCGATGGCCAACGGCGACAGTGGTCTCGACCATTCGGGCCTGCTGCTGGGTGTCGAGCGGCTGTCCGGGATCGACAAGGAGCAAGCGAAATGACTCGGATGCGGACGGTCGACGCGGCCGTCAGAATTCTCGAAATTGAGGGCGCCACACAGGCTTTCGGTCTGCCCGGCGCGGCGATCAATCCGTTCTACTCTGCGATGCGCGCACATGGCGGAATCAAGCACATCCTCGCCCGCCACGTCGAAGGCGCCAGCCATATGGCCGAGGGCTACACCCGCGCTGCCGCCGGAAACATCGGCGTCTGCATCGGTACTTCGGGCCCGGCAGGCACGGACATGATCACCGGGTTGTACTCCGCATCAGCGGATTCGATCCCGATCCTCGCGATCACCGGCCAAGCACCGGTGAACAGGCTGCACAAAGAGGACTTCCAAGCGGTCGACATCGCCTCCATCGCAGCGCCCGTGACGAAGATGGCGATGACGGTGCTCGAACCGGGCCAGGTTCCCGGCGCGTTCGCTCAGGCATTTCACCTGATGCGTTCGGGGCGGCCCGGGCCGGTGCTCATCGACCTGCCCATCGACGTGCAGCTGGCCGAGATCGACTTCGACCCAGAGGCCTACCAGCCGCTGCCCGTCTACAAGCCGGCGGCAACACGGGCCCAGGCGGCCAAGGCAATTGACATGCTGGTGACGGCCGACCGCCCGCTCTTGGTCGCGGGTGGCGGCATCATCAACGCCGACGCCTCCGATCTGCTGGTGGAGCTGGCGGAGATCCTCAACGTCCCGGTGGTTCCGACCCTGATGGGTTGGGGCACCATCCCGGACGATCACCGTTTGGCGGCGGGCATGGTCGGTCTGCAGACCGCGCATCGCTACGGCAACGCGACGATGCTCGAATCCGACTTCGTGCTCGGAATCGGCAACCGGTGGGCCAACCGGCACACCGGGGGCCTCGAGACCTACCGCAAGGGAAGGCGTTTCGTCCACGTCGACATCGAGCCCACGCAGATCGGCCGCGTCTTCTCCCCCGACCTTGGGATCGTCTCGGACGCGAAGGCCGCGCTCGAGCAGTTCATCGACGTCGCCAAGGAGCGGCGCGGCGCGGGCACGCTGCCCGATTGGAGCAGTTGGGTCGACGACTGCCGGCTGCGCAAGGAGACGATGCATCGCAAGACCCACTTCGACGACGTGCCGATCAAACCGCAGCGCGTCTACGAGGAAATGAACCGCATCCTGGGCCGAGATGTCCGCTATGTCACCGCGATCGGGCTCTCACAGATCGCCGGCGGACAGTTCCTGCAGGTGTACAAGCCACGCAACTGGATCAACTGCGGTCAGGCCGGACCACTCGGGTGGACGGTGCCTGCCGCACTAGGTGTGGTCGCGGCCGACCCCAGCGCCACCGTGGTCGGGCTGTCGGGCGATTACGACTTCCAGTTCCTGATCGAGGAGCTCGCGGTCGGGGCGCAGTTCAACCTTCCCTATGTCCATGTCGTCGTGAACAACTCCTACCTCGGGTTGATCCGCCAGGCGCAACGAAACTTCGACATGAACTTCTGTGTGTCGCTGGGCTTCGACAACATCAACGCACAGGAGGAGGACGGCACCGTCCCGAAGGGATACGGCGTTGATCACCTGCGCGTGGCCGAGGGCCTTGGCTGCAAGGCGATTCAAGTCGTCGAGCCGGACGACATCGGTCCGGCGATTACGCGCGCGCAGCAGCTCGCCCGCGAGCACAAGGTGCCCGTGGTGGTCGAGGTCTTCCTGGAGCGGATCACCAACATCGCGATGGGCACCGAGATCGACAATGTCGTGGAGTTCAACGATCTCGCCCAATCGCTCGACGACGCGCCAACCGCGGCCGCACTACTCCTCGACTGACGCTTCTTCGCCCAAACGAACGCTTGGGCGCGAAAGTGCGAGTGGAACTCACCATTTCGTCGATCTCGCCGCGGCTCGGCTCAGCCGGGCCTGCGGCGGAGTCGGCGGCTCGCTAGCCAGCCTCTTTGTCGAATTCTGAGGCGAGATCGCGAGCCACTCGCTTCAGCAGTGGCGCGACCTTCGTCGCCGACTTCAACGTGAGGCGCGCCGCAGGCCCTGAGATCGAGATCGCGGTCAACGTCGGGGCGTCGGGCACCGGCACCGCGAAGCACCGCACGCCGAGCTCCTGCTCGCCTTCGTCGATGGCGTAGCCGCGGGACCGGCTCAGCTCGATATCCCTGATGAGCTCATCCGGCGTGGTGTGCGTGTTGTCGCTGGAGGCCGGCATCCCGGCGCGCTTCATCAGCGCGAGCACAGCCTCGTTGGGAAGCTGCATCAGAAGCGCCTTGCCGACGCCCGTGCAATGCGTGTAGACGCGCCGACCCACTTCGGTGAACATCCGCATCGAGTGCGGCGACGGGACTTGAGCAACATAGACCGCCATGTCGTTATCCAGCACCGCCATGTTGGCGCTCTCGCCCGTCCGCTCCACGAGCTCAGCAAGGTGGGGACGCGACCATGCGCCGATGAGTTGGGCTGCGCTCTCTCCCAGCCGAATCAGCTTGGGTCCCAGCGCATAGTGCCGATTGGGGAGCTGCCTGACGTAACCCATGTTCAACAACGTCCGCACCAGACGATGAATCGTTGGTTGCGGCAGTTCGGCACGAGCCGCCAACTCTCCGAACGCAATTGACGGGCCAGCACTGGCCATGATCTCCAGCAGCTCGAACGCGCGCTCAACCGATTGAACGCTGCCCTTGATCGGCGAGTCATCCGCCATCGATGCCCTCCGATCCATCAAGGCGCTCCGCCTGGCGGCAGAACTATTTCGTATTACGAAATTATCATGGCGGGGGCAAACACCGACGATGCGGCCTGGATTGCCTGCCGACGACCTTATGCTTGGAGCGCCATGACCTATCCGTCAGCCGACCCCGCCGGGAACCTGCGGAAAGCCGCGCCGCTTGAGCGTGCGGCGCCGCTGCGGCAGGCGGTGTACGACGTTCTCGTCGAAATGGTCATCACTCGTGAACTGAAACCAGGAGAGCACCTGGTCGAACACGAGTTGGCGGCCCAGCTAGGGGTCAGCAGGCAACCTGTTCGGGAGGCGCTGCAGCGAATGCAGAGCGAGGGCTGGGTGGACCTTCGCCCCACTCTCGGCGCGTACGTGCACACACCGACCGATGCCGAGGCCGATCAGCTTCTCGCTGTGCGGACCCTGCTCGAGGCGGAGTCCGCCAGGCTGGCCGCTCAGGGGGCGACGCCGGAGCATGTTGAGCATCTCTGGGAGCTCCAACGCACCGGGGAGAAGGCGCTCGCCGACGACGACCAGGAAGG
>JAVRPX010000476.1:0-8780 GCA_032161985.1 Mycobacterium sp. | reverse complement strand
GACCGGACTTCGTCGGCGTCCGACCCGCGAGTTTTCGCAGCCGACTCGGACAACCATTTGGACTGAGCCACCGGAGCCGTCCTGATCTGCGTTTTACCTGGTGTGTCTGCCACTGTGCATCCCTGCTGTACTCGAATACAAGGTGTCGGCTGCTTCAACACTTACGCTGACATTACGCCTGCCGATACTCGGTGGTGCACATGGGAAGTCCGTGTTCGGCAGACGGCATTGTTGACGACGGCGTAGCGAAGACGGCCTCAGTCCTGCACGGCCTTTGCCAGCGCGACGTATTTGGTCAGGCTCGTGGGATTGCCCAGCTCGCGGGTGGCTTGCTGGACCACCCGGACGACGACCCATCCGCGGGCGCGCTCCTCGTCGAGGCCGGCCGCGTCGACGAGCGTGTAGAACCGGCGCCGCAAACCGTCGCGGATGTTGCCTGCGAGCTCATCCCAGCGGCTCCACAACATCGGCGCGAGTTCGAAATGCGGATCGCCGTTCATCGGTTCCGGGGCGATCACCAGCCAGGGCTCGCGGTCGGCCGCGAGCACACTCTCGTAGTCGAGGTTGCCGTGAACGACGCTGCTGGTTGGTTCGCCCGCCAGTTCGCGGCCAAGCACGATGGCCTGCTCGACGAGCCGGTGCGGTATCGGCGCGCTCCGGGGAAGCGCCTCTAAGTCGCTCGTCCGCTGCTCAACATACGAAGTGAGCGTGGGCAATTGGGGCATGGCAGCAACGTGAATGCGCCCGTATAGCCCGGCGACTACCTCACATGCGTCGACGTCTCCAAGCGTGGTGAGACTCTCCGGACGCAGCCGTTCCAGAAGTATGGCGCGGCGCCGCGGGTCTGCGCGGAGCAGCCGAACCGCGCCGTTGCCGCCCCACCGGCGCAGCACGACGTGCTCATGCTCGGATGCCGCGTCGGGAAGGGTGATCTTCAGAACGGCGCGGGCTCCGTCTGACGTGCGCACCGGCAGCACTATCGAACCCGACCCGTGATGCGCTTCCCCGTCGCGGTGAAGCTCCCACTGGTCGAGCTGGTCTAGCGTGGCGCTTGCGAGGTCGTCGACCACAGTCGGATCGTTTCACCCGGTGCAGGCAATTGCGCAATTCGACCAAGTCGCAGACGGGGGCGCGTGGCAACGGTAAGCACATAGGCATGGGTGCTGGGGTGTACGTGGGGCGGATCGGTGCACTGGCTGTGGCTCTCGGAATCGGGGCCGCAGTCTTCGTAGGACAGGGAGTGGCGTCGGCCGAGCCGTCGGCTACTTCGGGCTCGGAATCGTCGTCGACGTCGACGTCGTCGTCGTCGTCGGAGAACAAGCAGCCGGCGGAGGAAAAAGCCGACGCATCAACGGATTCCAGCGATATCAAGCCCGCTGCCGCAGAGCCGAAGCCGAAGAAGAAGAAGGCGACGGTGCGCTCGGACGCCACCGAGTCGACCAAGACGGCTGATGAGCCCAAGAAGGCCGACGAACCCAAGGTCGCAGAGGACGTGGCACCGACAGTCAGCGTGACCGTCGAGAAGCCTGAGGAACAGCCGCCGGCGACATCAATCGTGAAGGCCAACGATCCGGTTGCGGTGGCGACCGTCGCGGTATCGACTCCGGTCAGCGCGGTCCCTAGCCCATTCGCCGGCAACTCGCCGACGGCGCCGGTGGAGTCCCCGTTGCCCTGGATGATGATGGCCGCCGCGCGCCAGGAGTTCGGCCGGACGGCCACCCTCAGCAAGGTGACCACCCCGGTGACGACATCCGGTGCCGCCGATCCTGTGCAGGAAAGCACGCTGGCTGCGGCACCGAACCCCGTGGTCGCCATCTCGCAGACGCCGCTGCTGGCCCCGTTGCAGCAACTGCCGATCGTCGGGCCGATGTTCGTGACGCCGATTGTCGCGATCGTTCACCAAATACCGCTCATCGGCGACATTCTGCATCCGATCATCGGCTACCCGGTCGGTCTGACGGGCGGCAGCACACCGCGAGACGTGACGGTGATCTCGTCCGACGGCACCGCGATCTACGTCCACTTCTTCCCGGCGCAGGGCGCGGCACTGGGGACGCAGGCGCCGACGATTCTCAACGGCCCGGGCCTGGGTCTACCCGGCGAGACGAACCCCACCGCCGCGGACAACCCGTTCCTGGCCAACCAGGTCATCGGCATGGCCCCGCTGCTGAAGAACGGCTACAACGTCGTCACGTGGGACCCGCGCGGCGAATGGAGTTCGGGCGGCAGGCTCGAGATCGATCACCAGAACTTCGAAGGCCAAGATATGAAGGCCATCATCACTTGGCTGGCGACGCAACCCGAGGTTGCGCTCGATTCGCCAGGCGATCCGAAACTCGGCATGGTGGGCGCCTCGTACGGCGGCGGCATCCAACTGGTGACCGCCGCGATCGATCCCCGGGTCGACGCGATCGTGCCCACCATCGCGTGGAACAACCTCAACACGTCGCTGGACAAGAACGGGGCGCCCAAGACCAGCTGGGGCACTCTGCTCACCGCCGCGCTGTTGTTCACCGGTGCCCGGGTGAATCCGCAGATCTACACCGCGATAACGACGGCCCTGCTGACGGGCTCGGTGCCGAAGGCCGACGAGCTATTCCTGAACGAACGCAGCCCCTTCGAGCTGGTGAACCAGATCACCGCGCCGACCTTGCTGATCCAGGGCACGGTCGACACGCTGTTCACGCTGGCAGAGGCCGATGCCAATGCGAAAGCGCTTATCGCCCATGGTGTTCCGACCAAGGTTGTGTGGTACTGCGGCGGGCACGGCGGCTGCATCTCCAGTACCAACGACGGCGAAGTGATCGAGCGGGCAACGCTGGACTGGCTGGACCGATACGTCAAGGACGATCTGTCAGTGGTGACCGGGCCGCAGTTCGAGTGGGTGGACCAACACGGGACACAGTTCACGTCGAACACGTATCCGGTTCCGACGGGCACGTCGCTGGAAGCATCGAACAAGGCGGGTGGGACGTTGCCGCTGCTTCTGCTCTTGGGCGGCTCTGGCCCGAACTTCAGGGCGTTCGAGGGCGGCCTCATCAACGGGTTCCTCGGACTTCTGTCCGGTGCCAAGGCATCCAATGCGGTGGAAGTCACTCTCCCTGCCCCGACGACGACCACGTACATCGTGGGCGCGCCGCAGCTGGAGTTCAGCTATTCCGGTACGGGGTCGAGCCGCCACGTCTACGCCCAACTGGTCGACAACAAGACGGGTCTCGTGCTGGGCAACCATGTCACGCCGATACCGGTGACGTTGGACGGCGAGACGCACAGGGTGAACATTCCGTTGGAAATGGTGGCGCACACGCTGGCGCCGGGGGAGACCGTGACGCTGCAAATCGTTGCCTCCGCCGTTACGTATCAAGCGCTTTGGTCGTCCGGCGAGTTGAATGTGTCATCCATAAGACTCACGCTGCCAACGGCCAATGCGGCGGCGATTACGCAGACGTCCGCGGCTGCTCTGGTGGCCTAGCGGCCGGCAAGTCTTGAGCGCTGGGTGAGTACATCGCCGGTGACGCAGCCGCTTTCGAGATAGAACGGCACAAACCGTCGGCGTGTGAACTTCCACTCCCCGTCGATGCGAGTGACGTCGTCGTAGTAGATCCCGTACGTGTCGACGTTGACCTGTGTGCCGCTATCGCCGAGTTCGCTCGTCGTTTCGGTCACTCCTCTGTTCATTTCATGGATCGTCGTTGTCGCCTGCGCTTGATCAGCGCCGGTGAGCATGATGACCGGGGAGTGTGGCGTCTGGATCAGCAGGTCGAATGTCGTCGTCGCCCGCAGAGTTTCCAGGAACGAGTCGCGACTCTCGTACCGCAGGCCCAGCGGCGGGCTCTCCCATAGTGCTTCCGGCGCGAACGTTGCCTCGCACTGCTGCCAGTCCGCGCGTGTCACCGCGTCGGAGTAGCGGTAGATGAGGTCCTGGATCGCCAGCCGGTCCAGCCACTCGCGCACTTCGGTTTCCATTTTCGCGACCCTAGCGCCGCCCTGACGAACCGCGTCACACAACGCGATTCAACAGGCTGCGCGCGGCTCTGGTGACCAATGCGCGATCGCTGGTGATGAGGAATTCGAATCGTTGGTCGCCGTCGTGTCTCGCGCGGCCGGCGAGCTCGCGTGCGACCAGGGCCCTGCACGTGTCCGCGCCGAGCGTGACGACGACCCACTCCTCGCACAGCGGGTCTCCAGGTTGCAGCTCAACGCCGCGTACCCCCCCGCCGAGATCGGCGGGCACGTCGCGGCCGAGGACGACGACGAGCGGCGACGTCGACGCCAGATCCTGGTAGAGCTGTCGCGAATCGTTGGAGAAGTCCCGCGCTCGCTGCAATGCCGCCAGCACCATCGGACGGTCGACGGCGTGCCGCGCCTGTTCCTCGATGTGCCGGGAAAACGCGGCCACAACGTCCTTGCGCGCCACACGCAGCGGCACCCGGTCATCGTCGGCCGCGCTGTGGGCAGAGTCGCCACGGGGCCGCTCGGCGTGCACCTTCGGCGGTGGACCTACTGCGTGATGCCGCCGACCCAGCGGCGCGGCTTGGCCGAAGCGATAACCCTGTGCGAGGTCGGCCCCCATCGCGAGCGCCTGCTCGAGATCTTCGTCGGTCTCGACGCCTTCGGCGATGATCAGCGCGCCGGTCCGTTCGTGGTGGGCGAGCACACCGGTCAGGGTGTTGGCTCTGTCGCGCTGTGTGATGTTTTGGATCATCGTCATGTCGAGCTTGACGATGTCGGGGTCGACGATATCGAGCACCGCAAGTGAATCGGGATGTGCGCCAACGTCGTCGACGGCGACTGCGATGCCGTCAGCGCGGATCGCCGCGACCTTCTCCAGCAGCGCCTGCGGATGCGCGAGCAGGTGGCGCTCAGTGAGTTCGAAGACCACCTGAAATCGTTCACACGCCTCGGTCAGCGCCGGATGACCGGCCCGGGGGATGTGTGCGACGGCAGGCTCGGTATTGATCAGCAGCAGGCTGTTTCTCGGCATGTCGGCGCCGAGCGCGGCACGCACGGCCGCATCGACGCATTGTTGATCGAGAACATCGGCCCGACGCGAAGCGTTCGCGAAGGAGAACACGTTCTGGGGTGTCACCGTGACGAACATCGGCCACCGTGCCAGCGCCTCAAAACCAACGACTCGTTCATCGGGCAACGCCACCACCGGCTGAAACACCGGCATCAGACCGACGCCGGCCGACGCGGCATCGATGCCCTGGTCAGGGCGGAACCCAAGCTGGGTGACCAAACCCGTATGCGCGGCGCCGGGCTCCGCCATATACGTACCTTGCTCCGCAGGCGGCACGAGACGAGGTAGGACTGTCACGGCCGTGCCGCCTTCGGTGGATGACTCGGTGGGCGGAGTGTCGGTGGCGTAGCGCGGAGAATTTCCGTCACGTTCCCCTCGATCGCCGACTGGGTGGGTTCGCAGCTGAGGCTAGTAGACTTTCGCGGCAAGACGCACATTTCGCAAACGTGTTGCGTTTTGCTGATTGGGTAGCACAGCTCCCGGGCCACGGCATCGTTTGCCCGCAGTGGCTCCGCGGACATTGCATCTTGCTCACTTCTGCTGGCGGGTGCCCCCCGACCATGAGGTTAGCTGTCATTCGCGTAGGCCTCAGTGGGACGCGCCGTTATCTGTTTGGTTGATCACGCAATTGGTCATTTTGTGCTGAAATAGTCATAGCAAAGGTTGTGCCTGAGGGGTCGTGAATGCGGCGCGTCGGTTGGTCGATGACGCCATCGCGAGAAAGGGTGGCCGACGGGTGGCAAGGCGGGGGAACTACCACACCGACCGCAGTCTGAGCGCGCAGAAGCCCGCACGGGACCCGCCGCGTCGCGGAGAAAGCCACTTCAAGGCATTCCTTGAGCTGCTGGATGACGGCGTCGTCGTCCTGCGGAAAGACGGCACCATCACGTACCTCAACCCGGCGGCCAAGCGGATCGTCGGTCTCGGGCCAGAGTGCCGGACTGCCGACTACGCCACGCGGACAGAAGCGCTGCCAATTTATGACGCGGACGGCACGCCGATACCGCCCCAGAAGGGGCCTGTGGCGCGGCTGTTCCGCACCAGGGTTGCGTTCTCGAAGCAGGTCTACGGAACTGAGCTACCAAACGGCGAACGAAGGTGGCTGCGGGCCAGCGGCCGCCTGCTCAATCCCGATGCCCCCGAAGACTCGGACATGCTTTTCTCATTCTCCGACGTCACCACCGAGCGCGCAGCGGTCGAACAGCTCGTTTACCAAGCCAATCACGATCCGCTGACGGGGTTACCCAACCGCGGATTCGTGCTGAGCAGAATCGCTGAGGCGCTCGCGGATACCGACGATGCAGGGTTGCGTGCGGTCTTGTTCATCGATCTCGACGACCTGAAGACCACGAACGACACGTTGGGGCACGAAGCCGGGGACAGCCTCCTTGGCGCTGCCGCGGCGCGACTGCGGCAGGCCGTCGGCCCGGGTGATGTGGTGGGACGGCACGGAGGCGACGAGTTCGTCGCCCTCCTCTTCGGCGAAACAACGCGAGACGAACTCAACGCTCTGGTGGATCGGCTGCGGATGCAGCTGGCGGAGCCGGTTGTCATCGCCGGTACAAAGGCTCCGATCCGCGCCAGCGTCGGGCTCGTTGAGGTGCACCACGACGACGAGCGAGCCGCGGAGGAGATACTGCGCGACGCGGACCGGGCGATGTACAAGGCAAAGCGGGCTGGGCGCGGTAACGTCTGTCCATGAGCGTCCAACGGCGCCAGGGATCACGCGGCGACGACCAATATTATTGGCTGACGGCGTTTCTCGCAGCCGCCGGCATGCGGACCGCGGCTAGCCGCACGATCGCAGCGATAATTCTCACGCTGGGCGCCATCCCGGTGATCCTGATGTTGACCCCGCAGGGTCCGCGTGGTCTGAGCGGTCAGATTCTCGCGGCTGGTGTTGCGGTCGGTTGCGGGTTGATGGGGTGGCGTTGGCTACGGCCATGGTGGCCAAGTAGTACCGGGTCGAAGCTGTGCGGCGTGGCGGGGGCAGCCTGCATCGCCGTCGCATGCCTGATTCAGGCGAACCCGCTGGTGGGATTGCTTGGGGCTACTGCCTTCGCGGTGCTGAACGCCATCACCGCGCTGCTTCATTCTGGCCGACTGCTGTGGGTGACGGCGACCGTAACCGGGGTTACCGTCGCGGTGCTTACAGTGCGTTTGGCCGAGACCGACGCCGCATTAGCGGTGGGGGGTGTGGTCATAGTCGTGGTGTTGAACGTCTTCGTCGTCGTCGCTGTCCGGATGGCGATGCGGCTCGTCGGTGCCCGAATGTCCGTCCCGGAGGTCGAGCCACTGACCGGTCTGTTCACCCGTCGCGCGTTCGAGGAGCAGTTCGCCAAGCTGATCGGCTCCCGCAGCCGCGACGACGACCGCTACCTCATCGTGCTCATCGCCAACCTCGACGGCTTCTCAGTTGTGACCGACTTGGGGGGTGCAGCCGCCCCCAATCGCGCCCGGGTCGCCGTTGGTCAACGACTGCGCGAAACCGTCCGCCGCGATGCCGTTGTTGCCCATGTCGGCGACTGCGAGTTTCTGGTCGCCGACTTGTTCCCCAGGGCAGATCCATCCCCCCTCGCCGAGCGGGTGCGCGGCGCGATCACCTCGGCACCATTGCGATTGAGCGCCAGCGTCGGGGTGGTGAGCACACCGTTGAGCCCATTGGTCACCGTCGCGCCCGCAGAGTTGCTCGACGAGCTGCTCGGCGTTGCAACGGCGGCGATGAATGAGGCACGACGAGAGGGTGGCAATCAGATTCGCCAGGTCGTGTCTCCTGCGCTCGGCGTCCTCGGTGGCGGCAACGGCGTGGACTGACGGTGAATCTAGAGCGTCGCCTCGAAGCACACCACGCACAACTGCGAATCGCCGCGTAGACACCCCCACCAGCCCGCCTTCATCCAAACCGTGCAGACACTATGACGCGGCAATAGAGACACGTTTCACCTCGGGTGGACGAGGTGATGTCGCTTAGGCGTGACGGGACGCTTCTTGGACGAGTTGTATGCGGGAACGGAGGCCGAGCTTGGTGTAGACGTGCGTGAGGTGGCTCTGCACCGTGCGCGCTGAGACGAAAAGCCGTGCGGCGATGTCCTTGTTGGACAGCCCTTCGTTAACCAGTCTGACGACGCCGAGCTCGGACGGGGTGAGTGATGCCCAACCACTGGACGGCCGTTTGCGTTCACCATGACCGCGCTGCGCGTAGGCGACCGCCTCGTCGGTCGACAGCGCGGCACCCTCCGCAAAGGCAGCGTCAAAGCCGTTGTTACCCAGTGCATCTCGGAGCGTCTTGATCCGACCGCCCTCACGGTCGGCACCGGCGGTCTTGACGCGAACCGCACCCATCCGCTGTCGAATGGCGTTGGCCGCACCGAAGAGCCGCGCCGCTTCGAGGTGGCTGCCGGCATCGCTTGCCACAATGGCAAGGCATCCGAAAATGAGTCCCATGTTGAGGAGACTTTGGGCGCTGGCGGCGATTCCGAGCGCTTCCAGGGCGTCGCGTTCAGCCTGTTCTGCCTGGCCTTGCGCGATCTCGACACGCGCACGTACCGCCAACGCCGACGACCGGTAGACGCCTATCGATACCGAGATGACATCGTCGGCCCAGCGACGGGCGGCGGCGATATCGCCGCACGCCAACAGTGCTAAGGGCGACGACAAATACAGCCCGACCGTGGCGGGGTTCAGGCCGGTGCGCTGGCGTCCCGCTTCAAACGACTGCCACGCTGCCGCGCCGTCTCCAGCGATCAGGTTCGCCGTG
>JAVRPX010000475.1:0-4746 GCA_032161985.1 Mycobacterium sp. | reverse complement strand
AACTGCGAAAACGCATTAACGAATCACCGGCGCGACCATCCCTGTCCCGCCGGGATGCCCCGAAATCTCGCTCTAAACGCTTCCTGACCGCCGACGACGTTGCCGATATCGTGCGACGCTACGAAGCTGGCGAGACCACGCAACAGATCGGCAATCGCTACGGCATCTCCAAGACTCGGGTCGCTACCGTCATCCACGAACAAGGCGTCGCCATCCGCCGACAGGGCCTGAATGAGGAACAGGTAAGTGACGCTGCCATGCTCTATGCCGCTGGCCGCTCATTGGCCTGGCTTGCTGCTCAGTACGGCATCTCCCCCACGACAGTCTCCAAAGCGCTGCAACGCCATGGCGTGACGATTCGGCCGCGTCCGGGGCGGCGTCGGTGACGCCATCGACCAGAACTACGTGCGCTTTTCTGCCACGTCCCGCGCTGCGCAACGAATCACGGAGTGACGATCCCTCGCGACTCCAGTTCGTCCTTTCCAGGCGATTAATCCAGCAAATGGTTCTAGGGTCGCTCCTATGCTGCGAAGGCCGGTGACCCGCTACGCGGTGTTCGACGGCACCCACATTGGCTACCAGGTTGTAGGTAGCGGCGACCTTGACGTAGTGCTCATGCACCAATGGTTTACGAACGTCGAAGCGATGTGGGATGTTCCGCTGCTCGCCAGCTTGATCGAAGAGGTGAGCGCCTTCGCTCGCGTCCTGCTGTTCGACAAGCGCGGTACCGGAGTGTCCGATCCCGGTGATCCAGAGCGCGACCAGTACCTCGGGACTTTCCGATCAGACCTGCGCTCGCTTCTAGACGTCGTGGGCTTCAACCGGCCATCCTTTGTGGTCGGCGACAGCGCGACGATGTTGGCTATCGACTTCGCGGCCACGCACGCCGACCGAACCGGTTCCCTGATCGTGATAGACGGCTTTGCCCATCGTGCGGGTGATACCGAGGGAAGGATCCGTTCGCATATCGAGCACATGCGACGAATGTTCTTTGACGGAGAAGGCATCGACTTGCTCGCCCCGTCATTCGCCGGGGATCCGGTCTTCCGGGAAACGATCGTGCGATATTTTCGATTGTGCGCCAGCCCTGGGACAGCCGCGAACACAAGACGACGCTTGCTCGAAGTTGATGTGCGGCCGTTACTTCCGAGCGTCGCTACGCCAACCCTCATAATCCACCGCACGAGAAATGCCTTCGTTTCGGTCGACCTTGGGCGGGAGATCGCGCACGGTATCGAAGGGGCGCGCCTCGTGGAACTCGATGGGGCCGACCACAAAATGTTCGTGGGTAACCGGCAGCGCATCAGCGAGGAGCTCGCGTCGTTTCTGACAGGTGCACCCAAACCATCACCGCGGGAACGCCACCTGCAGACAGTCGTTTTCACCGATATCGTCGCCTCCACCGAACGCGCCGCCGTGCTGGGCGATGCCCGTTGGGCGACCGTGCTACGAGAGTTCCGCACCGCCGCACGGCATCTGCTGGCTCGATTTGGAGGACGCGAGATAAACACACGCGGTGACGACCTGCTGGCGACATTCGTTGATCCCGCACGTGCAATCGACTACGCACTCGGTCTGCGCGAGGTAACCAGCGAACGAGCGCTGGAGGTCCGAAGCGGTATTCACTTCGGCGAGGTTGAGTCAGTGGAAGACAACGACATCGGCGGCATCGTCGTGCACATCGGTGCACGCGTAGCCGGTGCTGCCAATCCAGGCGAGGTGCTCGTATCCCGGACGGTGGCCGAGCTACTCATCGGCTCGAGCGTGAAGTTAACCGACCGCGGGCAGAAGAAGTTGAAAGGCGTCGACGGCCGCTGGCAGCTCTTCGAAGCAAGCCGCACCTAGGCCAGACCTGATCCTTGCCTCGACGGGCTGCCGCGTGATCACAAAGGCAGCGACGGCGTAGCTACCGACTACGTTTCAAGTAACGACTGCAAGGTTTGAGGTTAGTGGAGCTGCGGGAATCAAACCCGCTACGGAAATCGCCTGACCTGTGCCTTTTGGTGGACTGCTCCGCACATTGAACCCCTGTGAGCACAGTCCAGCGGGTTCGAGTAAGGACACTAGGGTGTCGACGAAGTGGAGCTAAGGGGACTCGAACCCCTGACCTACTCGATGCGAACGAGAATTTCTGGGCGTTTGGCGGCTCAAGCTGTGACGGTTGTACCGGAAAGCCCAGTTTGGATCTGCTGGTTGCCGAAAGCCGCCGGAAATTCTGCTGCGGGTTCCCTGCGGGCTGGGGCCGGAACCACCGGCAGCCAGCAAACCGTTTGCCGGATCAGTGCATCGCCGCCCGCCAGCTCCTGGACCTGCTCGGGTGCGGTTCCTCCTCGCCCCCTCGTCGGTGCGGAGCATTATCGTGATCACGCCGAGGGAATGAGATATTGTGTCCTGCCCACTGACGATCCTCTGCGTGCGCTGAACATTCTGCGGCAGGCCGCTGGGCTGCAACCGCCTTCTGATGATCACGATGACCAGGGCGGCCCGTCGGTGTCGCCATAGCAGCCGTAGCTAGCTCGCGGAGGACGAGCTTCAGCGCGTTCATCGTGAACCACCTATGTCGGTAGCAGCAGAGTGCGATGTCCCGGAGCGTCGACTGGCGAAAGCGTCTGTACCCGCCCGGCGTTCGCAGTGGCTGCAAGACACTGCCGTCCGGGTTTGTGAATTGGCCTCCCCGCACCCGCTGGTCAAGCCACGAATAGGAGGGCCCAAGCAGGACAGCCGCCTCCCGGGCGGAGTAGGTGGGCTCAATCCGGAGAGCGGCGATCTGTGCGGTGGGATCGGGTGACATTCTCGTAACCTCCTGCGCTGTGTGGCATTTGGTGGCGCGCTGCCTAGACCTTCACGCGGGAGTCAGCAGGAATCAAAGTCTACGAACAACGGTCTAGCTTTGAAGTATGCGGCCCGCCGTCGGCGAGCTGGTGCGCTCCACGGCCGGGCAGTGGATCGCGCGGCTGTACGGGTGGTTACCCGTTGCGGCCCCGGGCCGGATCCTGGTCGGGTCTATCGGCTGCTCGTGTGGTCGGCACTTGACATGGTGCTATGAGTGTGAGCTGGTGTGACCTAGCTCGGTCCCTTGCTACGGTGGGTGATGGCGGAGAAGCACGACCGCGAGAAACTGATCGATGTCGCCCTCGATCTCTGCATAAGGCAGGGGTACGAAGCCACGACGATCGATCAGATCGCCGCCGCTGGCGGCGTCGCCGCACACGCGGTTGGCCGCTATTTTGTGACTAAGGATGCGATCATCCTGTCGATCGTCGATGACATCGTCGGCGCCGTCGCCACCGAACTCGCACGAATTCCCCCGCAGACCAGCCCGCCGGACGCGCTCCTAGCCGCCAACACCGCAGTAATCGCCGACATCGCCAATGGTGGCGGGGTCATCACCCGTGAGCGCATGCAGGCGCTGGCGCATGTCCTCACCGCGTCACCGGACCTGCGAAAGAAGGCGTCTGCACTCGGCAAGCAGGTGCTCAGCGTTGCGCTCGCCGAGCGCATGGGAGTCGGACCCGAGGATTCGCGCGTGCGGTTAGCGGTCACCATTCGCTCGGCGGTCATAGCCGCCGCCTATAACTTCGACCGTGGCGGGCGGGTCCGCCTCGACCCACGTAACGATGGCAGGGTGCCCGAACTGATGGTCAAGCGGCTCAACGACACCTTCACCCACATCACCGGCCGGGCACCCGCGCCTTCCGCATCGACCGTCCCGGTAACGAACGTATTTTGGGACAGACCTGAAGCCAGTCCGACGTACTGATGCCCATTCGAAGGCGCTCATGTTGGGATCTTGTACTCGCCGTTGTCGCGGTGGGCGGATATAAGCAGCTGGCGGTAGGTGGACTTCAGCTCGTCCATCCGGAACCAGCCGTGTCTGTAACTGCTTAAAGCGATGTCCTCCACCATCGCCAGGGTGAAGCGTCGGTACCCCCTGCCGTTCGTCTGGGCTGAACCGGGGTGCCGTCAGGGAGTATGAATTGGCCTGCGCGCAAGCTCTGGTCTAGCCAGGAGTAGCTCCTCCCGAGGAGGACAGCAGCCTCCCGGGCCGAGTAGGCGGGCTCAACCCCGAGCGCGGCGATGAGTGTCGTGGGATCGGCTGACATCATTCTGACCTCCTGTGTGGTGCGGGCACTGGCGGCAGGCGAGCTGCGCACCACCTACACATTCAGGTGCGAAACCCAGGAAAGAACCTGCCGTCTAGGTACAAACCAGGCAGCCGAAGAATCAGGGCACACAGGGCTGTGAACTGCGGTTTTGTCCTATACACCTGCGCAGTTTTGGGCAACGAAGTATCGCCGGTGGCGTTTCCGGGTTACGTAGGTCGGTTGGTTGAGACGTTCGCCGGGCTGCCTGACGTCGTGACCGCTTACGCGCTCCGGATGCTTGCCCACATGCTCGACTCCGACTGCCGGGCGCTCACCCGTACTTGTCCTGCCAGGCGAACTCCGCATGCCGGGCAAAAAGCCCAGAAAGTAACCACCGGCACAAAACAACCCCAAAATGAGATTGGTCCACCACCGAAAGAGAAACCATGACCGACACGCCCGACGACCTGCCGTCGCCCGACGAGTACCGGAAGAAGATGGCCCACGTCGACCAGGAGTTCGCGGATGCCCGCCGGTACCTGTCGGCGTTATGCGCCGAAGACAATCAGGGGCTCGGTGCGCTGATGGCGGAGATCCACCGCAGCGGACGGGCCATGAACGTCTTGGCAGCGATGGCGGTACAGGCCCTCGACTTCGCCCA
>JAVRPX010000474.1:0-7278 GCA_032161985.1 Mycobacterium sp. | reverse complement strand
CAACGATATTGGGGCCGCTCTGCGGCTCGGATTCCTCGCTGGACACTTGCATTGGAAAATCGACCAGCGCGATGACACCGTCGTGGTTCACCTTGAGGGTCCGAAATCCGAATACACTTCCCGGATTGTCGTACTGCTCGAGAGTGGGCGGGTCGAGTCGCTCGATGACTGATCTTGGGCAGCTACTCGCAGCCATCCGTTTTGGGGACAGCGCATTTCCGTCGGGCGGTTTCGCCTTCTCCTCAGGATTGGAGGGCTCCTACCGTGACGGAATGGTGCGGGACGAGGGCGACGTGGCTGCCTTCGTCGCTGAGCAGCTCGAGGGAAATTGGCATCGGCGCGACCGGGTCCTGTTGCGCCGAGCCTGGGCGGTGTCGGACCCTTCCGCCGTGGACGCCTTCGCTGAAGCAGTCACGACGATGTCGGTGCTGCGGGAGGCTTCCCGCCGCGCCGGGGCCGCCACCCTTGCCACGTTCGCCGCGGTGATCGACCCGGGTCTCGCCGACTATCGCAGTCGGGTGCTCGCTGGGACCGCCGCCGGTCACCTGCCGGTTGCCCAGGCGGTCTGCTTGCGTGCCGCGGGACTGACCCTGGAGACGGCGGAGGTCGTCGCGGCATGGCAGGTGGTCTCCGGAATCACCGGTGCCGCATTGCGTCTCGGAATCTGCGGACACCTCGGTGCCCAGCGGATCGTGACCACGATGACGCCGGTCCTAATCGATCTGATGCACCGTACGCCACCCACCGAACCCGCCGCCTTCACCGCCTACGCCGATATCGCGGCCCAGCGCCACGACGACGGCGTGCGGTTGTTCGCCAGTTGAAGGAGATCGTGTGAACCTGACACCGACCGAGGTCGAGCGCCTTACGGTGTTCAACGCCGCCGAGCTGGCGCGGCGCAACCTCCGCGAAGGCATCCGGTTGAGCCACCCCGAAGCGGTGGCTCTGCTGGCCGACGAGGTGATGCTCGCGGCACGCAAGAACTTGGCCTATGACGAGGTGATCGATTACGCCGCATCGCTGCTCACTGCCGACCGGTGCGAACCGGGTGTGCCCGACATGGTACGCATCGTGGCGGTCGACGCTCCGTTTCCGGATGGCACCAAGCTTGTCACGCTGATCGACCCAATCATCAGCGGGGAGAACGACATCCGCCCAGGCGAGATCATTGTCGGCGATGAGCCGATCGAGCTGTTCCCCGGCGTCGAGCGACTGACGCTCACCGTGGTCAATCGCGGCGACCGGGACATCCAGGTACGCAGCCAGTCGCATTTCTTCGAGACCAACCCAGCGCTCGAGTTCGACCGTCGCGCAGCATGGGGTCACAAGCTGGACGTGGCCTCCGGTGCCGGAGTACGGTTCGAACCCGGTATCCCCGTTGAGGTCACGCTGGTTCCGATGGCCGGTGAGCGTGTCGCCCAAGGCTTCTCGGGAGTTGTCAACGGGCCGCTCGACGAGGCCGGGGCCCTCGATGCCGCACTTGCAGCGCAGCAGAAGGGCTGACGGCGCCGTGACATCGATCAATCGGCAGTCCTACGCCCGCATGTTCGGCCCCACCACGGGGGACCGGATCCGCCTCGCCGACTCGGACCTTTTCGTCGAGGTCGAACGGGATGACACGGTGCCCGGTTATGAGTTGCTGGCCGGCGCCGGCAAGTCAGTGCGGGATGGCGAGGGGTACCGTCCGGCTACCAAGCCGTCGGACGGCGCCCTCGACTACGTCATCGGCAACGCCGACATCATCGACGCCGTTGCGGGAATCATCAAGGCGGACATCGGCATCCGTGACGGCAGAATTGTCGGTATTGGAAAGGCGGGCAATCCGGACACCATGCCGGGAGTCACCCCGGGACTGGTCGTCGGCACCAGCACGACTCCGATTCCGGCCGAAGGCATGATCGTGACAGCCGGGGCGATCGAGACGCACGCGCACCTGATTTCGCCGCAGCAAGTCGAGCATGCGCTGTCGACCGGCACCACGACCCTGATCGGTGGGTCGCTGGGCCCAACGTTCGAAGTCGCCACCGGAAGCCCGCGTAACCTCGGGCTGTTCTTGAAGGCCGGCGAATACACACCGATGAACTTCGTCGCATTCGGCCGCGGCTCTTCCGATCCGGCGGCAGTCTTGGAGTCGGTGGCCGCAGGCGCGGGCGCGGTGAAGATTCACGAAGACCTGGGGGCATCGCCTGCCGTCATTGACAAGACGCTGCAGGCCGCCGATTCCGCCGACTTCGCGGTGCACCTGCACACCGACTCGATCAACGAGTTCGGGTTCTCGGAGCGAACGGTGTCGGCGATCGGCGGTCGGACCATCCACATGTACCACGTGGAAGGCGCAGGCGGCGGACATGCCCCCGACCTGATCCGGTGCGTCGGTTACGAGAACGTCATCCCCGGCACGACCAACCCCACAAATCCCTACACAGTCGTCGGGCTCGACGAGGGTGTGCCGATGACAATGCTGGCGCACTTGATGAACTGGGAAGCGCCCGAGGACATTGCATTCGCCGAAGCCCGGATCCGGCCACAGACCATGGTCGCCGAGGATTTCCTGCACGACATGGGAGCGATCTCGATCTTCGGCAGCGATACACAGGGTATGGGCCGCCTCGCCGAAAACATCACCAACTGCTGGCAGCTCGCCGCGGTAATGAAGCAGCGCATCGGGCGTCTGCCGGAAGAGACGACGGCCGCCGCCGACAACGAACGCGTCAAGCGCTACATTGCGAAACTCACTATCAACCCGGCCATTTCGATCGGCGCCGACGCGCACCTCGGCTCCGTCGAGACCGGCAAAGTGGCCGACCTGGTGATCTGGCAGCCCGCGTTCTTCGGCGTCAAACCCAAAGCCGTACTCAAGAACGGGCTGGTCGCGTGGGCGGCTCTCGGCGACGCGGCAGGGTCGATCTCGTCCTCGGAGCCGGTTATTCAACGCCCCAACTGGGGGGCTCTCGGCGATGCTGCCGCCGAACTAGGGTTCGTGTTCATGTCCTCGCTCGCGGTCGACGCGGGCGTGCCGGACAAGCTGGGGCTGCGGAAGAACGTGTTGCCTATCAAGTCGGTGCGCGGGCTGCGCAAGAAGGACATGGTGCGCAACGACGCCCTTCCTCATGTCGAGGTCGATCCACGTACGTTTGAGGTCCGGGCCGACGGTGACCTGCTGACCGCGGAACCGGCTGCCACCGTCGCATTTTCGCGAAAGTATATGCTGCGATGACCGCCGCCATGAGAGCTGCGCGCGTCGGCATCGGTGGGCCCGTCGGATCCGGCAAGACCGCGCTCATCGAGGCGCTGCTCGCCGGATTCGCCAGGCGCGGACGCTCGGTCTCGGTGATCACCAATGATTTGGTGACGGCCGAAGACGCCGAGCGGATCCGCCGCTCCGGACTGATCGACCCCCAGCGGGTACGCGCCGTCGAAGCCGGTGGTTGCCCGCACACCGTGATCCGCGAGGACCCGTCACTGAACATCGCCGCCGCCGATGCCCTGGAGGCGGCTTTCCCCGACACCGAGCTGATTCTGCTCGAATCCGGTGGAGACAATCTCGCGTCGACTTTCTCCCGGGATCTGGTGGACTACTGGCTGTTCGTAATCGACGTAGCTGGGGGCGACGACATCCCGCGTAAGCGGGGTCCTGGTGTCCTAAGGTGCGATCTGTTGGTGGTCAACAAGATTGACCTCGCGCCCTACGTTCGCGTCGACCTGCCCCTGATGCTCAAGGAAGCCAACGAGGTGCGCGGCGGCAGATCCGTCCTCGCCACCAACGCCAGCAGCGGCGAGGGAGTCGAAGCGCTGATGGACATGCTCGAACGCGAAGTGCTGTTCGTGTGAGCACCGGTGCCGTCAATGCCCTCGACCTCGTGTTCGCCAGCGTCGGCGGACGCACCGCGCTGATCCGGCGCCGGTACCGGTGGCCATTGCTGATCGGGCGCGTCTTCACCGACCCGGTACGGTCCGGCGTCGGGTCGGTGACAATCCAGAATTGCGCTGGCACGGTCATCGCCGGCGATGTCGTCAGACAGCGGATCGAGGTGGTCGACGGCGGGTCGGCGGTGGTCCGCGGCCAGGGCGCGACGATCGTCAGCGGCGTTCCCGGCGGTAAGCCGGCGGGTGAGGACACGCGCCTGCGGGTGGACGCGAGCAGTCGGCTGCTGTTTGACCCCTCGCCGCGCATCCTCACCGCGCACGCGCGCTATCGCCAGCGCACGCAAGTGTGTGTCGAGCCAGGAGGACGCGCAGTGATCGTCGACGCCGCGGTGCTCCACCCCGATCTGACGGACGAGACGTTCGGCAGCTATGAGTCCAGCGTCGCCGTCACCGCCCCGGACGGAACGCTTCTCGCACTCGATGCGCAGATGCTGGAGACGACGCCGCGGGTCCGTCGTGCCCCGACGGCTTTCGGCACTGTGTACGTGATCGGTGGCGGGCACGACAGAACGATGACGGCGCTATCGCCAGACGTCGAATCGCTCAGCGTGCTCACGGGGGACAGGCGTGTCTACCTCGCAGTGAGCGACCTGCCTACCCAGGCTGGCTGGGCGGTTCGGATCGCCGGGTCGGATGGCGGAACGTTGCGGGCCACTGTCGCAGCGGTCACCGAGCTGGTCGAGGCAGCAAGCGGCGAGGGCGAGCGGCCAGCTTCGTACTCTTCTGTGGCCCATCAGAAATAGCCGAATCAGCTCATTCGGCGAGCACGGCCGCGATGGGCCTGCTCGGCTACGCGAAGGTGACGGTGTAGTCGGCAGACCATGCGCCGCCGATGCAGCTCAACGGGATACCGTCGGGTGACTGCGCGACGCCCTTGTCCTCGCCACACTGCGAGCGCAGCGTGCGGATGCCGACCAGCGGCGGTGACGCGACCCAAGCGCCTTTGCCGCCACACGCCAGCGTGGCGCCCGATGCGGTGAGGCCGAAGTTGTACCGGGTGTTCTGGACACAGCTGTCCCCGAGGACGGCGCCCCGCTCGACGTACGTCACACAAGCCGCGCCGTCGCACGTATCCGGCAACGCCGACGCGGTTCCCGCTCCCACCATCGGCGCCGCGATGAATCCACAACCCAGCGCCACTGCAGCCATGAGCCTCATGGCCATAGCCTAGATTCCCCGTCGGCGTTTGCCTCCACAATCGGCACAGTCGGCACCGCAGGCGTAACGTCTGCCACCATGAAGTCGCTCGTTGCCGCGCTGCTCATGGGCTTGATCGCGGTCGTTGCGCTAGCGCCACCTGCCAACGCCGACGTGGTGGCCTACCTCGTCAATGTGCACGTCCGGCCGGGCTACAACTTCCCGAACGCCGACGCCGCGATCGGCTATGGCAACACCATCTGCGATCGGGTCGAGGCGAAGATGAGCTACGCGCAACTGGTCGACCAGGTCAAGGCCGACTTCAACACGGCCGACTACTACCAGGGCGCCTACCTGATCAACCAGGCCATCAACGAGCTGTGCCCAGCGCAGATTTGGCAGCTGCGGCAGTCGGCGGCCGGCTACACGTTGCCTGCCTGACGGCGACGTTCTTCCACGACAACGGCGGCGCCCCTGCTGGGACGCCGCCGCCGCGTTGAACTGGGAGTATCTGGCTACGGGCAGGTCACGGCAATCTCGAACGGCTTGTTCACCGGCTGCATGGGGTTGGCCATGTCGATGCCGGTCGCGGTGCCCGAGATCTTGTAGGCGTTGCCGTCTTTCTCGGCCTTGGCCTCGCCCTGGCCGGTACCGGTCTGGTAGCCAAGGGTGACGCCGTTGACGTTGCCGAGGCCGACCGACTGCACGGTGGAGCCGTCTCCGCTGAGCACCGCAGCGATACCGGTGGCGGCGTCGCCGATCGCGATGTTCATGTTGCCGCCCATCGCAGTGCAGACGACGGTGCCCCCGACGTTCTGATCTTGGCCATCGATTGTGACCTTGGTGCCTTCCCCGCTGGGTGCTGCTGTCGCGCTGGCCGACGCGGTTTCGGATGCACTGCTCGACGCCGACGAACTGGAGCTCTCGGACTTCTTCTGGTCCGATGAACAGCCGGACAGACCGGCGATGACAATCGCCGCGCCGCCGATGGCGACGACAAACCCACGCTTCACCAGTGTTCTCCTTTGTGTTTGTTGTGACCCGTCAAGATCGGCGGATCATCTCGGCCAGTATGGTTGGCCGCCCACGCGCCGACATGCGATTGGGCGAAAAATTTGCCTGTGCACTAACTTCTGGTTAGCTGCGGTCCAACGAACGGGCCGACGACTAGGGCGGATTCGCGCGATTCGGCCCTTTGGCCCGGCGGTATGTTCGCCACCATGCAGATATTGCGCACGGCCGATGAACATTTCACCGATCTGCCTGAATTTCCCTATGCCGCAGTGCAACCCCGATGCTGGTTGCTTTCAGTGACGGCGATCCCATCACCGGCGCAATGGCCGGCGTCTTCGCGGGTCAGATGCGCGGCGCATAGGGCATCGGCCATCCGGTCATCGCGAACGCGGGGCATTTCCTACAGGAGGCCGGTGAAGAACTGGCCGCGGCGATCGTGCAATTCCTCAGCAGGCCACTTTGATGGCGAACGTGCCGGAGGTGCGGAAGCTGGGGTTGGCGGTGTCGAAGCCATCGGCCGTTCCGGTGATGTCGTAGGTCCGGCCGGTCATCGTGACCTTCGCGGTGCCGCCGAGCCCGGCGTTGTAGCTGCCGGTGAAGCCACCGACATTGTTGACGCCGACGGCTTCGGTAGTGAGCTCGTCTTTGTTGGAGATCAGCGCCGAGACCCCCGATACCTGGTCACCTGTAGTGATAGTGGTCAGCGAGCCGGCCGGGGTGCACTGCACCGCCTCGGTCGTGCCGGTGTTCTGACCATTGACGGTCACCTGAGCGGTGCCTGCGACGAGCGTGCCCGGCGCCGGCTGGTAGTCCGGCGGACCCGAGGAACACCCGGCGACGACCAGCAATGCCGCGGCGGCGACGACCCATCGCGTGTTCACAGTGCAGAATCTACGGCGTGCGCGAGCCCTTCTTCAGCGTTGACGCCGAATTGCCCGGACGGCTCGGTCGCGCCGGCGTCATCCGTACTCCGCACGGCGACATCCACACGCCCGCATTTATCGCCGTAGGCACCCAGGCCACCGTCAAGGCCGTCCTGCCTGAGGCCATGAAAGAGCTTGGTGCACAAGCTGTTCTGGCCAACGCCTATCATCTGTATCTGCAGCCCGGCCCGGACATCGTCGAGGAGGCAGGCGGACTCGGCGCGTTCATGAACTGGCCAGGGCCGACATTCACGGACAGCGGCGGGTTTCAGGTGCT
>JAVRPX010000473.1:0-5374 GCA_032161985.1 Mycobacterium sp. | reverse complement strand
AGCAGTCCTTTCAGCGGATGGGTTCACTTGAACGTTCATGTCACGATAGCGCACATGACTTGAATGTTCAAGTCAATCGGTTAGACTCCTGGAATGGCGCGATCCCCCAGACAGGCTGCCGCGGCCGCTACCGCCCCGAAATGGTTGACACCGGCACAACTCGAGGCCTGGCAGGCCCTCACGTTGCTGCTCGCCCGGCTACCCACGGCGCTGGAGGCTCAGCTGCAACGAGACTCCCAACTCAGCTACATCGAGTACTACGCACTAGCCGCATTGTCCGAGCGGCCCGACCGCACGATGCGGATGAGCGAGCTCGCCGTGCTCACCAACGCCGAGCTCTCGCGGTTGTCACACTTGATCACGCGGCTGCAGAAGCGTGGCTATGTGCGGCGCGAACCCGATCGGGACGACGGCCGCTACACCAATGCCGTACTCACCGACGCCGGCTATGACCTCGTCGTCGCCGCAGCTCCTGGCCACGTTGCGGCTGTGCGCGAGCTCGTCATCGACGCGCTCGACGACACGGCGCTGGCAGCCCTACAGAACAGCGCCGAACGGATCAACGCCCGCATCGACAACAGCCAACCCAACGACGAACACGGGCTCTGACGAGCTCGATGGTCCTCACTCAAGCGACGGCAATAGGTGCGTTTCGCCCCGATCTAGCTGCATATCGAAGACCGTGAGCAATGCTGCGGTGCTTGCGTACATCCCGGCAAGAGAAATGAGGTCGATCAGAAGCGGCACTCCGAGCAGCGAGACAGCGGCGTCATACGTTGCGGCGCTTACCGATCCCGCCGTAAACGCCTCCCTTATCAACTCGACCACAGTCCCGAACGGCGCCCCCATCTCGTCGCTCGGATGTCTCAACTTGATGGATTGAATGATCTCCGCCGTTACGCCAACGCGTAACGGTTCTGGCTCGTGCGCGGCCCACTCGAAAGCGTTGTTGAATTCGCGGGCCGTCGCCAGGATGCAAACCTCGCGAACCGGCTCACTAAGGCCGGCGCCGGACCTCAGGTAGGTGCCCAGAGGCCAATACAGCTCAGCCAATTTGGGGCTGTGCAGCCAGATCCCAGCAGGGCCGTGGAGTCCGCGCATGGTCCCCGACGTGTAGAAGTCAAACGCTTTCTGACCCTCGGCGTCGAGTTCCTCTCGCCGAATCAGGGGTATCCGACATCCCGATTCCGGATCGACCTCCGCTGGGCTCATCGATGCCTACCCTCCATCTCGTACGGACGTGTTTAGAGCCGAAATAGCTGCTGCGCGTTGCGGTATGCGATCTTGTCCCGATCGGCCGGGCTGATCGGTGCCTCGGCCAGAAACTTCGAATGCTCGACCGGATCGCCGAAGGGGTAGTCGCTGGAGAACATGATGCGGTCGGCGCCGAACACCTGAAGTGCGCACAGCAGCGGCGGCGTTGTGGTGTAGCCGCAAATGGTGATGTGCACATGCTCACGGATGACGTCGGCCACCGAAGGGGCACCCGGGTCGGCCTTGCTCAACACGGTGTCTGCTCGCATGAGCGAGAACGGCAGGTTCTCGCCCATGTGTCCGACGATGATCTGCAGGTTGGGATGCCGGGTGAATACGCCCCCAGCCGCCAGCCGCAGCACGTGCAGGCCAGTCTCTGCGTGCCAGCCCCATGCGGCGGTGGCCAGCGCCCTACCTGCTTGTTCGGAGAGACCGCTGAAGTACACCTCGGCGACCTGCTGCGGGGGATAGGTGGGGTGCAGATAGATCGGAGCGTCGAGTTCCTCGATGGTCGAAAGTAAGTCGTCGAATTCGGGTGCGTCCAGGAACCGTCCTTGGGTGTGCCCATTGATGACAACGCCGCAGAGTCCGAGCTCGGTGATCGCGCGCTTGGCTTCCCCGATCGCGGCACCCGGGTCCTGGGTGGGAAGGGTGGCAAACGCGTTGAACCGGTCGGGGTGGGCGGCGATCGCTTCGGCGCACCTGTCGTTGAGCGCTCTGCTGAGCTCAGCGGCGACTTCGGTGGGCACCTGCTGGGACCCGGGCGCGGCGACGGACAGCACCTGCATATCGATGCCCGCGTCGTCCATGACCCGCAGTCGCTGCTCATCGACGTCCGCCAATTTCGCGGAGAGCGCTTCAGGTCCCATCGGGGTCGGCCACACCTGGTCGACGAGATCGGCGGGAAGCACATGTTCTTCAAGAGCGATCAGTGTCATGGCGATCCTTCTCGTCGTGAGTCCGTGCTTAGCGGGGCTTTTGGCCCTATCAACCGTGCCCCGCCAGCCCTACTCGCGGCATACGAGGAACCTGACAATTGCCTGCTAACTGGCAGTCATGGTCCTCGTGGCCGCTGTTCAGGCCTGTTCTTCGTCGCCCACATCGGTGCGGAAGCCGGGACCGGCCTCAGGGGTGACGTTGTGGGCGGTGATCTCCTCACCGCAATGGGCGCACGTGAGGCGCGGGTCGGCGATTTCGCCGCAGGCGTCGTGGCGCAGCACGACGGGTGGGCCGCTCGGGTGCGGCAGATACTCGTCGCCCCACCGCATGTGGGTCACGATCGCTCCGAACAAATCGCGCCCGGCATCCGTGAGCCGGTATTCGTGGCGCTCGGGATCCCGAGAATAGGGGACCCGCTCAAGAAGGTCCGCGTCGACGAGCATCCGCAGCCGGGACGAGAGCGTGGGCCGCGGGATGTTGAGGTTGCGCGCGAGCTGACCGAAGCGGCGCACTCCGAAGAACGCTTCGCGCAGGATGAGCAGCGTCCAACGCTCGCCGACCAGCTCGAGGGCCCGGCCGACGGACTCGCCTTCAAAACGGTGGGACAAATCAGAGCGGGCGACCATGGTTCAATAACCATACCGGTTCAACTACTGAACCGACAGTGGTAACGTGACTGAACCAGCCGTCCGCCTCACACGAATGCCGAGATCGCCGTGAACCAGCCCGACCTGACGACAGCGCCGACTAACAATGCGAACGACATCGAGACCGTCGCCAGGCAGATCGCTGTGGCAGCGCGGAAGATGTCCACCGAGATCGACAACGACCGTCGGCTACCCGAGGAATTGGTGGCGCTCCTCGGGGAGTCTGGACTGCTCCGTGCCGGCGCGCCGGCGGAAGTCCGTGGGCTGGAGCTGCCGCCCGGAGTCGCCCTGCGGTGCGCAGAAGAAGTGGCGCGCGGCAACGCCTCGGCGGGCTGGTGCGTGTCGATCGCGATCACCAGCAGCCTGCTGGTCGCGTATCTGCCGACTTCCAGCCGCGAAGCGCTCTTCGGTGACGGGCGCGGTGTCGCTGCGGGCGTATGGGCGCCGCGCGGCACGGGCCGGACGGTGGAGGGCGGCGTCGTGGTGTCCGGCCGCTGGCCGTTCTGCAGCGGAATCACCCACGCGGACATGATGTTCGCCGGCTGCCTGGTCGACGATCAGCGCGCGCCGTCGGTCGTGGCGGTGTGCAATGAAGACCTCCGGGTGCTCGACACCTGGCACACGCTGGGTCTGCGCGGCACCGGCAGCCACGACACGGTGGCCGATGAGGTCTTCGTGCCTTCCGATCGCGTGTTCTCGCTGTTCGACGGCCCCAACTTGGACCGTCCGCTGTACCGCTTCCCCGTGTTCGGGTTCTTCGCCTTGTCGATCGCCGCGGCCGCGTTGGGCAATGCGCGTGGCGCGATCGACGACCTCATCGAGTTGGCCTGCGCCAAAAAGGGTCTTGGTTCGAGCCGCACCCTCGCTGAGCGTCCCTCAACGCAATCAGTGGTGGCGACGGCCGAGTCGGCGCTGGAGGCTGCGCGAGCGCTGTACTACCAGGCGATCGAGACTGCGTGGCAGGCCAGCCAGGGCGGCGACGGCGTGTCCGTCGAGACGCGAAACCGCCTGCGTCTGGCGGCAACTCACGCAGTGCGCACATCCGCCGACGTGGTCCGCAACATGTACGACCTCGCAGGCGGCACCGCGATATACGACAGCTCCCCACTACAGCGACGATTCCGAGATGCGTACACCACCACCGCTCATTTCCAGGTGAACGAGGCATCGCGCGAGCTGCCCGGCCGCATCCTGCTCGATCAGCCGGCCGACGTGTCGATGCTGTGACCGGACGCATCGAAGTCGCCCTGCCGTTCTGGCTTGACCGGCCCGACGAAGAGGCGCTGCACGTCGCGCGGGCGGCGCGTGAAGCCCACTTCGACACGCTGTGGATCGGCGAGATGGCCACCTACGACGCCTTCGCGTTGGCCACCGCCGTCGGGCACCGCGTCCCCGGCTTGCACCTGAAGGTCGGACCGCTGGCACTCGGTGTCCGCAGCCCCGTAACTCTGGCGTTAGGTGCATCGTCGGTCGCGTCTCTCACCGGCAGCGACGTCGACATCGCGCTTGGCGCGTCCAGTCCAGCGATCGTAGCCGGCTGGCACGACCGCCCCTGGGCGCAACACGCGTCGTGCACGCGCGAAACGATCGAGTGTCTGAGGTCGATCCTGGCCGGGAAGCGAGTCGACTACACCGGCCAGCACGTTCGCAGCCGCGGCTTCCGGCTGCGAAAGCCGATGCCCGACAGCAGAATAGCGGTAGGAGTATTCGGGCCCGCGATGACGCGGGTCGCTGCGCAGCACGCTGATGAGGTCGTCCTCAATCTCGTTCCGCCGACCCGCGTCGCCGAGATCCGTGAGGTCATCGACACCGATGCACAGACCGCCGGCCGTCCCGCGCCAGGCCTGACAGTGTGGGTTCCGGTCTCAGTCGACCCCGGCGACGCGGCGCACAGCCAGTTGTCCGCCCAGCTCGCCGTCTACCTGGCCCCTCCCGGATACGGCGAAATGTTCAGCGAGCTCGGCTTTCTCGACCTCGTCCAGCGCGCCCGCGCGGGTGCGAAACGCTTCGAGTTGGCCGCCGCCGTCCCCGTCGAGCTACTCGATCAGGTTTGCGCGCTGGGTTCGCCGGACCGCATCGCCGCGAGACTCCAGGCCTACTACGAGGCCGGCGCCGACAGTGTGGCGATCGTGCCGGGCACGGCCGAGGACCCCGGCGGCGCTGCCACGCTCAATGCGGTGGCGCTGCGACACAACGCAATCCAGGAGATGTGAATAGTGACGCTCGTCAACACCCAATGCCGTCTGGCCGCCCGTCCGGTCGGCCTTCCCAAGGCAACCGACTGGACGTTCACCGAGGAGCCGGTGCCCAGTCCGGCAGACGGTGAACTTCTTGTCCGGGTGGAGTACCTGTCCATCGATCCGGCGATGCGTACCTGGATGAATGCCGGTCGTTCGTACGTGCCGCCCGTTGAGATCGGCGAAGTGATGCGCGCCGCCGGCATCGCACGTGTGGTTGAGTCGCGTCGCGCGGACTTCGCGGTGGGCGACGAGGTGTACGGCGTCTTCGGGGTTCAGCGCTACGCGCTCTCGGAC
>JAVRPX010000472.1:0-3937 GCA_032161985.1 Mycobacterium sp. | reverse complement strand
TTGTTCTTGTCCATTTTCACCGCGAAGTCCAGGCCGGCCGCCGCGGGCTGGTGTTCCGCGGTGATGTCGGTCCCCCACAGCCGGTAGCCCTTTTCGATGCGCAGGCTGTTGAACGCGATGCGTCCGGCCGCAATGACGCCGTGAGGTCGACCCGCTTCGGCCAGCAGATCCCACAGCGCCGCACCGTATTCGGCGCTGGTGTAGATCTCCCAGCCGAGTTCGCCGACGTAGGACACCCGCAGCATGGTGACCGGAATGGCGTCGAGGTAGGTCTGCTTGGCCCTGAAGTACTTGAAGGCGTCGTGGGACAGGTCGTCGGGGCACAACGGCTGGACCATATCGCGGGCGAGTGGCCCCCAGACTCCGACGCAACAAGTGCCGCCGGTGATGTCGCGGAGCGTTACACCGCGCACGTGAGGAGCGGAATGACCGGGGTCGGGCAGGTGGCGACTGAACCAGTCGAAGTCCATCGGTCCGTTGACGGCAACCTGGAACGCGTTCGGGCCCAGCCGGGCGACGGTGATATCGCTTCGGATTCCGCCGGTTTCGTCGAGCAGCAGCGTGTAGGTCACCGAGCCGACACTCTTGTCGACGTTGTTGGTGGTCATCCGCTGCAGGAACGCCGCGGCGCCGGGACCCGACACCTCGTAGCGGGTGAGTGGCGTCATGTCGTACATGGCGACCCGCTCCCGGGTCCAGTGCGCCTCCGCGATGGAGATGGGTGACCAGAACCGCGACGACCAATCATCGCGTTCCTGGACAGCCAGGCCGTCGGCGAAAAGACGTTGAGCCACTTCGGCGTTGGCCTCGAACCAGGCAGGCCGTTCCCAGCCGGCGCCCTCGTAGAAGAAGGCCCCCAGTTCCTTCTGCCGCTCGTAGAACGGGCTGGTCCGCAATCCGCGCAACGCGGTGCGGAACTGGTAGGGGTGGATGATGTCGTAGACCTCGATGAAGGCCTGCGAACTGGTCTGCATGATGAAATTCGGGCTGTGGGCGACGTCTTCGAAGCGGTACAGGTCGCATTCGTGGACGTCGATCGACGGGGTGCCGTCGACGATCCACTCGGCGGTGGCTCTGGCAACGCCGGCCGAATGCGTCACCCAAACCGCTTCGGCGACCCAGAAGCCGGCCAGGTCGCGGTGCTCACCCATGATGGAGAAGCCGTCCGGCGTGAACGAGAAGATTCCGTTGAACGCCTCCTCGACCTTCGAATCACCCAGTGCGGGCAGAAGTTCCCGCGCTTCATGCCAGGAAGGCGCGAAGTCTTCCTCGGTGAACGGCAGCATCGACGGCATCGGCTCACCGGCGGTGTCGGACATCAGCGTCGACATGTCGACGGGCATCGGCTTATGGCTGTAGGACCCGATGCCCACGCGGTCGACGTGCTCGCGGAAGTACAGATCCTGGTCCTGGTGGCGCAGGATCGGCAGCCCGGCTTCGGACAGTTCGGTGTTGCGTCCGACGAGCGCACCGATCTGACCGGTCCGCGCGTACTGGTGGGCCATCGGCACCAGCGGGACGACGAGGCCGACCTGCTTGGCGAGCTGCGCACCCCAGAAGCCAGCCGCGCAGACCACGATGTCGGCGTCGATGACGCCGACGTTCGTTTGTACGCCGGTGACGCGGCCGCCGGCCTCGATGATGCCGAGCACTTCGGTGTGCGGACGGAACGTCGCGCCGCGAGCGGTGGCCTGTCGCGCCTGCGCCTCGGCTGCGCGCACCGCGTTCGCCAGCCCGTCGGTGGGTGTGTGGAATCCGCCGAGGATGCGGTCGCGGTCCAGCAGCGGGTGCTTCTCAACACATTCAGCCGCGGTGAGCAGTCGCCCGTCGATGCCCCACGCCTCGGCCCAGCCGGCCTTACGGTGCAGATCGGCCCAGCGTTCGGGAGTGGTGGCGACCTCGAGTCCGCCGACCGCATTGAACGCCCAGCCGTCGGGATGCTCGAGTGCACCGAATTTTCCGACGGTGTAGCGCGCGAATGCGCTCATGGTCTTCGACGGGTTGGTCTGGAACACCAGGCCGGGAGCGTGCGAGGTCGAGCCGCCGGTGGTGAACAGCGGTCCGCGGTCGAGGACGGTGACATCTGTGTAGCCGCGCGCGGTCAGTTCATCCGCCAGTGAGGTGCCGACAATGCCGGCACCGATCACGACAACTCTGGGCATGGGCTGGCCCCTGGTAGGTGTTGCGTATTACGCAACGTGTATTGCTGGACGCAACACATGATTCTCCGATGAGCAGCGTCACGTCAACAGGGACACGCAGAATTAACGGAGATCAGCGAGCGCGCAGGCCGTCGAGCACGAAACCGAGATGGCGACGCCACACCGTGTCGTCACCGTCCGACATCACGATGACTTTCGACATTGCCCCGATCATTGTGGCCAGATCGTCGGCGCCGAAGTCCTGCCGAAGCACACCGGCTTTCCTGGCCCGGTTCACGACCGACTCCAACACTCCCCCGGCGCGTCCGCATTCGGCGCCGACATCCACCTGACCAACAGGAGTGCGTGCGATCGCTTCGTTCATCGAGCGATTGCGGGCCTGGATGACGAACAGCCCGTCCATGAAGCCGGCGAATCCGCTCCATGGGTCGGGGTCGGCCAGCGCGGCCTCGGTCAGCCGATCGACCTCGGCTCGCTGTTCGGAGACATCACCACGCTCGATGGCGCAGGCGCCGAAGAAGCGCTGCGGGGTGTGGTGCCCGCCGTCGAGTTCGCTTCGTTGCTGATTCCCGAACTCACCGAACGTGGCTCCGGCGCACTGCTCTTCGCAGGCGAGCTGAGCAGCGTGGTGCCGATGCCAGCCCTCGGCGGACTGACGCTCGCGACCGCCGCACTGCGCAACTACGCGATCACCCTGAACGCCGCGCTGCAGCCGGTGGGCGTCTATGCCGGCACCATCACCATCGGCGGCCTGATGGATCGCGGCGATATCTACGGGGCGATGCAGGCCAATCCCGATCTGTTCGGCGACATCACCGTCGCCACGCTGAACCCCGACGATCTCGCCGAAACTGTGTGGCAGCTCTATACCGAACGAACCGAGGCAGAAGCGGTGATCAACGCGTTGGCGGCCTGACTGCCCGCGCCGTCTTCGACCGCACAGGAAGCCCGAATCGCGCCGCCACGCCGTCGCTGAACGTCACGTGATCGGGCGGCCGCTTGCCGAGATCGATGAGGCCGACGGACGCGAAGAGACCGTCCTCGGAGAAGTCGACCAGCTCGGCCTGACGCAACGCCCACGCAGGGTGCTCGTTGGGCAGATACATCGTGCGGCCGCCGCGCACGAAGTGCACACCCCACCGCGCGGTCAGGAAGTGCTCGAGCGGTCCGCACGTCAGCGGGCCCCCCACCTTCACGTCGATGGAGCTCGATGCGCTGACGCCCGGCCAACGCAGCGTCGAGGTGTATGCGCGACGATCGCCGTTCTCCCGGTAGCCCATTCGTGCCCACCGATACGGCACGCCGAAGATCCCCCTGCCCGCTGTGACCATGCCGAGCCGGTTGGTGTCGAGGGACAGGAACACCACTCCGCGACGGCCCGTTTGGTCGACCGAGTACAGCCTGACGTTGGTCTCCTGGAACATGCCGAAAAGGGACATCTGGAAAGGCACGACGCCAACGAAACTGCTGCCGTCGAAGGTGTCGGGCTCGGTGTCCGGCGGATACAGGTGGGCGATGCTCGCCGGTTCGACGGCCCAATGCAGGAAGGACAGGTCCAGCCAGTTCTGCCGCAGAATCCGCGGCCAGGGCAGGATCGGTGCCTTAGGCGTCACCAACTCCGCCATGACGACGAGCTAGTCGCCGTCCGGCTTTTCGGCGCCCGAATCTTCTACAGGCAGAAGCGCTTCCAGCGCCGAGCCGGTGATCCGCCGGAACGCCCGGCGCGGCCGGTTCGTATCCAGGATGGCGACCTCCAGCGTCGACGGCCCAAGCGT
>JAVRPX010000471.1:0-3788 GCA_032161985.1 Mycobacterium sp. | reverse complement strand
TCACCCTGCTGGGCAACCTCATCGACAATGCGGTCGACGTTTCCGTGGGCTCCGATCCATCGAAAGTTGCGGTGACCATCAAGGATCACGATGGCCTGACGATCTCGGTGGCCGACTCGGGACCCGGTGTCCCCGAACATCTTCGGGAGGCGATCTTCGCCCGCGGCGTCACCTCGAAACCCGATGTCCCTGCCGGCCGAGGTATCGGTTTGGCGTTGGTCCGGCTGGTTACCGCACAGCACGGTGGGACCGTTGAGGTGAGCGACGACCCTTCGGGCGGTGCGAAGTTCGTGGTACGGCTGCCCGTCGGCACTGCCGCGGTTTCGGCGGAGAGGGCCGCACATGCGTGACGTGCTGGTGGTCGACGACGATTTCATGGTCGCCGAGATCCACCGCCGGTTCGTCGAGCAGGTGGACGGCTTTCGGGCGGTGGGCGTCGCCCGGACGGGCGCCGAGGCGCTGTCGGCGGCCCGAGAGCTACAGCCGCAGCTGATCCTGCTCGACGTGTATCTCCCGGACATGACCGGCCTGGAGGTGTTGCAGCTATTGCGATCCGAAGGCGATCGGGTGGGCGTCATCATGATCACCGCGGCCCGCGAACTCGACACGGTGAAGGGCGCCCTCGACGGCGGAGCCGCGGACTACCTGATCAAGCCGTTCGAGTTTCCGCAATTGAAAGCGAAATTGGAGGCGTTCGCCGCTCGCGCCGATGCGCTGGAATCCGCGGGCGGCGTCGATCAGTCGTTGATCGACTCGCTGTTCGGCGGACCCTCCGCCACGTCGCCGCAGGGGTTGTTGCCGAAGGGGCTAGGCGCCGAGACAGGCAGGTTGGTGTTGGACGCGGTGCGAGACGCCGGTGAGGTGTCGGCCGCCGAATGCGCTGACTTGGTGGGTATTTCGCGTGTCAGCGCCCGCCGCTATCTAGAGCACTACCTCAGCACCGGCGCACTGGAGTTGCGGCTGCAGTATGGCGTCGGCCGGCCAGAGCGACGCTACCGCTTCGGCCGCGGGTAGGTCGGCCGACCTACTGCGTCAGCGAGGTCAGCGGATCGGCGTCAGGTCGTCGAAATGAGGACAATAGACCGTGACGGCGGAGTATGAACCTTCGTCGCTTCGTCTTGGGTGAGGATGCCTAGTTTGCCTAGCGCATCGCGCGCGGACACGAGTCCCGCCTGGGTAGGGTTTTCCTCGAGGGAGTCGCAGACGAAATGCGCCTTCGCCATCATCTCGTTGGTGGTGATACGACCCTGGTAGCTGACCCCATATTCACTCAGATACCTTGTGTAGTTCCAGTCTTCGGTAGTCCACTCGGGGTCGGCGTGCGCTACTGGGCACAAGCTCAACGCGAGCCCTGTCATCGGGACCACGAGCGTTGCCGCAAACCTCATTGTCTGTTCCTCCGTAGGTCAGCGAACTCGGCGTGGAACTGACGCTACGCCGCTGCTACCGCGCCGAGAGGGAGTTTTGCCTGATAGACCTAGGCCGCGTGCAGGTCGGCGAGGGCGACGCCGATTCTGATTTCGACTTCGCTGACCGCGATCATCGGTGCCCCCGGCATTGGTGGCGCCGTGGAGCGATAGCGTGCACCTGTGGGTGTGACGAATTCAGCTGTGTGCACACCGTTCTCATCTGCCGCGGCCACACGCCAGCCCGGTGCCTCCTTGGTGTAGTTGCATCGTTCACATTCACCCAACCCATTGGTGGCACTGGTCGGTCCACCCCGGTTGCGCGGTGTGGCGTGATCACGATGCCGAATCGGCGCATCACAGTACGGTGTGCGACACGTTCGGTCCCGCACTCCGATGAATCCGGCCAAACCCTTGGGAAAGAACCGCGATCGCGATTCCATGCCCACCAGCGACCCGCTCTTGGGGTTCCGATACAGCCGACGCAGCGTCGCCAACGACCGCTCATCGACCACGGCGTCTCGCACCAGGCGCTGCGCGACCGACGCCGGAATCGGGCCATAACCGTCCAGCACCGCCGGCGCATTGTCCTGGCCCCAGAGCGCCTGATCCGACATCACCAAATTCAGCGCCACGTGTTCGGGTTCCTCGGCAGGGCGCCCGGTCACCCGCTCCACCAACGTGTCGGCCATCACCTGCTCCCGCGAGCGGTCATCGAATGTCGTGTCGGCAGCGTGCTTCAACACTGTTCGGGTGATGCAACAAACAGTCGAACGAAGAAGGAGTCCAGAAACCATGACCACCACGACCACCAACGAACTGACCAACGGCCGCTGGCTCGGCCAGCGTGGCATCTTCCGCCATTACGTGCCCGACGTCGAGGACATCAACCCCGAGCCCGAAGAGCTCGTGTTCCACACGATGTCGACATCGGTTGCGGATTGGGCCGGCGTCCGCGGCGAGCTAATCCGCTCGGTCGGCGACGACGGCGAAATTGAATACGAGGTCCGCATCAACGGGCTTGAGGATCACTACGGGCTGTGCGACGTTGCCGCCTCCAGCATCGACAGCCTCGCCGCCCTCGCCAAGGTCAGCAACGACCTGAGGTACGAATGGTCGGCCATCACCGGACTTCACAAAGGCGTCACCTGGAGCGCCTTGTGACCGGCCGAGACCCAACCGTCGCGCTGATCGACGCAGCCGACGAGCTGGACCGGCTCGACGCGATCGCCCGCTGCCCGATGTGCGATGCGGACGGCTGGCTGTGGGGTGCTGGGGAGGACGGCGACCCAATCCGCTGCGACCACCAGACCGACTGACACCACAACCAAGCGACCACCGGCCAACGCGTCCCGGTGGTCGCTTGCTGGGATGAACGGCCACGCTGCAAATTCGTCAGGTTAAAAACCGGGCGGCGGTGCAGGCGGGCGGCTATATGGGTGGGTCGCCAGCACGAGCACGGCCCGACCACCGTGTGCACGCAGCACTACCGCGAGTGGTTGCATTGGGCCGAGGCGCAGATCGCCAAAAAGGGCTACTTCCTGTGCTCTGCGTGCAAGGGCAGCCCGTTGGATCGCAAGTTCCGCCCCTCCCGAAGAAGCCGTCACCATCCACCGCCTCTGACGTCAGTACTGCTGATATCAGGAGCCCATTGGGGTACGCACTTTCGCGTCCCCCAAGGGTGTCCATCGGGATGGACACCCTTGGACGAATTTCCTGCTGCTCGGCGCTAACTCGGAGTCGGACGTATTACCCAGGTGTCAGTTGGGTAAGCGCATATCAACGCGTCACCGTCCGGTGACTGTGCGAAAGCCCCGCTAGAGGTACGGCTATGAATCTCCTCCACGCACCCCGTGCCACCAATTTGTCGAACGCCAACCACCGGGTACCGCGCCGCTACCCAGACGTTAGGTTGTCCGGGTCCCCCGCAAATCAACGCGGCACCGCCGGCGTCACGCCCGAAGACGAACTTCCCCGTGGGGGTACTGCAGGACTGTCCCTCCGCCGCACCGTTAGTCATATTGGGAACTTGATCTGCGCTAGCAAGTGGGGCCGCGCTCATTGCAGCCGCCGTGATGGCTGCCGCGATAAATGGTGCTTTCATGGTGCCCGCACCCCTTCGACTGAATGCGCTTTAGCTGGTTGACGACGTTACGCAACGGGAACGCCCAGCGGACCCGAAATGCCAGAGCTTGTCGGCGATGCGCGCCTCCCTTTTTACGGGCAACCGAAAAAAGTGGAATCAATAGCCTCGGGGCCGGGGTACTCGTTTGGCCATGGATATTGGATGGGCCACTTGTGACACGCTGGACCGCCCCAATCGGTTCACGCTGGACTCTCTTTGCTAGGTCGCGGGGATATCAATACTCAGAGATCCGCACC
>JAVRPX010000470.1:0-8029 GCA_032161985.1 Mycobacterium sp. | reverse complement strand
ACATCCCGGCACCTACCTCGGCGCCCGGTACCGCCGGATCGCCTCACGCCGCGGACCACAGAAGGCCAACGTCGCCATCCAGCATTCAATGCTGATCGCCATCTGGCACATGGGCACCAACGGCTGCATCTAGGACGATCCCGGCGCCGACTACTTCAATCGGCTCCACCCCGAGCGAGCAAAAAAGCGGGCCATCAACCAACTCGAAGCTATGGGCTACAACGTCACCCTGACCCACGTCAGTTGATCACCAGCGCCGGGTAAATCTTCGCGTCAGAGGGACTCTTTGTGGGGTGGTGCAACCACGCCCAGCGCATCGGGAACCTCCGTGAACGTCATCGCATCGCGCGGACCCAGGAAGTCACCGTCGATCTGACACGCCACCGGCGCGTCGCTCGTCACCCTCAGCCACGGCAGGTCGTCGTCGCGGATCAGATGCCGCGCCTTGATATCTCGTGTCTTCGACAACATCCTTCTCACCAGCCCCAAATTGGCCCAGACGTTCATGCTGGTTGTCGCGAACACGCCCAAGCCGGTCTCGAACGTGGTGGTGGGGTTCGTCCACACAGGCCGCGTATTGGCGTATGTCCATGGACTCGAGTTCGACACGAATGCGAAATGGACACCGGAAACCGGCTCGCGGTCGGGCAGATGCAGCGTCAGCGACGGCTCCCTGCGGGCGTTCGCGAGCATCTCGCGAACGGCGACGCGGATGTAGCGCGAGGCGGTCACCTTGCGGCCCTTGTCGCGCTGCGCCTCGACGGCGGCCACCACATCGCCGTCAACGCCCATGCCTGCCGTGAACACACACCAGCGTTCCCCGCAGTCCATCAGCCCGATGCGGCGCCAGGCCTTGCGATGCCGGTAATCGGACAGCAGGTCCACGAGCTGGTTTGTCGCCTCGGTCGGGTCGGGGCTAATGCCTAGCGCGCGGGCGAACACGTTGGCCGAGCCGCCCGGGACCACCCCGACGGCGGGGGCCGGCCCGCCTGGACCACCCTCACCGAGAATCCCGTTGACGACCTCGTTCACCGTGCCGTCTCCGCCGTGCACGATCACCACGTCGATGCCTTCGCGCGCGGCGTCGCGGCCGATCTCGATGGCATGGCCGCGGTGGTCGGTGTGCACGACGGTCAATTTGACCCGGCTCTCCAGTGCGTGGGCGAGCAGGTCGCGCCCCGCCGGAGTGGTCGACGTCGCGTTCGGGTTCACGATCAGCACGGCGCGCACGAGGTCTGAGCCTATCCGCGAACCTCTACGCTCGACGCCGTGACCGTTCCTTCCCCGGCGACTGTGCGCCAGGCCGCCGTCGTGGTGTCGCTGGAGGGTGCCGCGCTGGTTGCGGTCGCGGCGGTGTTGGTCGTGCGCCACCTGGCGGGCGCCGAAGACCTGCCCTGGCTGAGTGGGTACGGCACCGCCGGCTGGTTCGTGGTCATGGGTGCGGCGGTGCTCGCCGCGGGCTGGGCATTGTGGACTGGGCGGCGGTGGGGCCGCGGGATCGCGGTCTTCGCGCAGCTCTTGCTGTTGCCGGTGGCCTGGTACATGGCCGTCGGCTCCCACCAGTGGCTCTACGGCATACCCATCGCAGTGGTCGCGCTGGTGACACTGGTGCTGCTGTTCAGCCCGTCAGCCCTGCAGTGGCTGGGGGCTCAGGACTCGGCCAGCGCCGACAACTCCGGGCCCGACACCCGGTAGGTGATCCACTCCGTCTGGGGGCGCCCGCCGACGGCATCGTAGAGCGCGATGGCGTCGACGTTCCAGTCGAGCACCGCCCACGACAGCCTTGTGTACCCGCCGTCGACGCATTCGCGGGCCAATGTCGCCAGCATCTTGCGGGCCAGCCCGCGGCGACGGAACTGCGGGCGCACGAACAGATCCTCCAGGTAGATGCCGGCAACACCGTCCCACGTGGAAAAGGTTCGGAACCACAGCGCGCCCGCCGCAGCCTGGCCCTCCACCTCCGCGATGTGCCCGAACACCGTCGGGTCGTCGCCGAAAAGTGCTTCGCGCAACTGGTTTTCGGTCACGGTGCAGTCCGCGCTGGCCCGCTCGAAGTCGGCCAGTTCGTGAATCATCGCGGTAAGTTCGGACTCATCGCCCGGCTCGGCGGGCCGGATGACTTCACTCATGCCTCGACTCCCGCTCGCTCCGGTCCTCGCTCGTTCCTCGCTGCGATCCTCACTCGCGTTCGTCTTCGGGCGCTCATGGTTGAACTCCCAGGGCCGAGAGGATCGTGTTGAATTTCGTTGTGGTTTCTGCGACTTCGTCGTCGGGATCGGACTCGGCGACGATGCCGCCGCCCGAATGCGCGTCGGCGGTGCGGCGATCGGCCGACAGCTGCGCGCCGCGGATCGACACCATCCACCTGCCGTCGCCGCGCTGGTCGCACCAGCCGATCGCGCCGGCGTAGAAGCCCCGGTCGCCTTCCAACTCATTGATCAGTTCCGCCGCCGCCGTGGAGGGGACGCCGCCGACCGCAGGCGTCGGGTGTAGGGCGATCGCCAAATCCAACGCCGTGGTGGATCTTTCACGTATCTTGCCGGTGATGGGCGTGTACAGGTGCCACACCGCCGCGGTCTTGCTCAGCTGCGGTTCCTGAGCGATCTGGAGATCGGTACACAACGGGTCCAGTGCCTCGCGCATCGCATCGACCACCAATTGGTGTTCGTGACGATTCTTGGCCGATGCGGCGAGGGCGGCGCCGCTGGCCCGGTCGGCGTCGGGATCACTCAACCGCGGCGCCGATCCCGCAAACGGGCGGCAGGTCACCTGATTGCCATGCCGCGCAACCAGCAGCTCGGGGCTCGCGCCGACCAGTGCGGTGCCGGAGTATCCGCCGCCCGCGGCCGTGAGGTCGGCGAGATACGCGTTCGCGGCGCCATCGTTGGCGATAAGACGATGCACGATGGTGCGGGCGTCCAGCGGTCCCTCGGCGACCAGCCGCAGCGCCCTCGCCAGCACCACCTTGTGCAGGCCGCTGGCCGGGTCCTGCAGCCGGCGCAACGCCGCGCCGATGCGTGCACGGTGCTCCTCGGGATCAGGAATCGTCTCCGCGATGCGCACGGTCGGCAGCTCGCGAAGCGGCCAGTCAGGCAGCGTCTCGCTGAACTGCACCGACTGGGGACGGATCAGCGCGGCCGGTTTGGATAGGTCAAAAGGCAAGGCGCCCACAACAATTGGCGAACTGTGCGACGCCAGCGCGGCCCGTGCGTCGGCCAGCCGAGGGAACGCTGTGTGCACACCGTCGGCGACAACCGCGCCGGTGCGGCCGGCGAGAACGAAGGCTGGTTCGCGCGTCACGTCGGCAGGCACGGGTGGCGGTGACCCGTCAGTCCCAGCGCGCTGAGCTGGCGCACGCCGTGTTCGAAGCCGCACACCGCGATCGACGCGGCAGCCATCGAGAACCTGATCCCCTCGGAAATCTCCAGCTCGATCCAGCGCGTCACCAAGGCGCGGGAGAAATGTCCGTGCCCGACGAACAGGACATCGCGGGACTCCATGTGCTCCAATGCGAAGGCGATCGCCTGGTCAGCCCGGTCGCTGACCTGTTGCAGGCTTTCACCCCCCGGGCAGCCGTGCGTCCACACGAGCCAGTCGGGCACCGTCTGCCGGATCTGCTGGGTGGTCAGGCCTTCGTACTCGCCGTAGTCCCATTCGGCCAGAAGAGGAGACACCTCGTCGACCTTCAAGCCCGCCAGTTCGGCGGTGACTTGCGCGCGCCGCCGCGGGCTCGTCACCACTAACGGGTTGTCGAGGCTGAGCACCGTGAGCGCGTCGGGGACCAGCTTGGCCTGTTCTCGCCCCGTCTCGGTCAGGTCCAGTTCGGTCCGACCGGTATGCCTGCCGGACTTCGACCACTCGGTCTCACCGTGACGAAGCAAGAGCAGCCGGTGCTGCAGAAGGCCCACGCGGACTGATTCTGCCGCACGGCCCATCGATATGTGGGTACCCGTGCAACGATGAACACCGTGACGCGGGTACTTGCGGTCGCCAATCAAAAGGGTGGGGTTGCCAAAACGACGACGGTTGCGTCGTTGGGGGCGGCGATGAAGGAGAAGGGCCGACGGGTGCTGCTCGTCGATCTGGATCCACAAGGGTGTTTGACGTTCTCGCTCGGCCAGGATCCCGACAAGCTGTCCGTGTCGATCCATGACGTGCTGCTGGGTGAGGTGGAGCCGGACGCGGCGCTGGTGGACACGTCGGAGGGGATGACGCTGCTGCCTGCCAACATCGACCTGGCAGGCGCCGAGGCGATGCTGTTGATGCGGGCCGGTCGCGAGTATGCGCTCAAACGCGCGCTGGCCAAGATCGGCGGCAGGTTCGACGTGGTGATCATCGACTGCCCGCCGTCGCTGGGGGTTCTCACGCTCAACGGACTGACCGCGGCCGACGACGTGATCGTGCCGCTGCAGTGCGAAACGTTGGCGCACCGCGGAGTCGGCCAGTTTCTGCGGACGATCACCGACGTGCAGCAGATCACCAACTCGGACCTGAAGCTGCTTGGCGCGCTGCCAACGCTGTACGACTCGCGCACCACCCACAGCCGCGACGTGCTGCTCGACGTCGCCGACCGCTACGACATGCCGGTGCTGGCGCCGCCGATCCCGCGGACCGTGCGGTTCGCCGAGGCCAGCGCGTCGGGGTCATCGGTGCTGGCCGGGCGGAAGAACAAGGGCGCGAACGCTTATCGCGAACTGGCCGCCGCGCTGCTCAAGCATTGGAAGAGCGACAAGGCGCTGGCCACGTTCACTCCGGACCTCTAGCCCGTCGTCGGCAAACTTTCTCCTATTGTTGAGCGACCGCCCAGCCGTTAGGCTGCCTTCATGTCGAGCAGCCCTGCTGACGAGCCGATACGAGCACGCCGCGAGGCAACACGGGCAGCGCTGATCGAGGCAAGCGCCCAAATCATGCTCGACGAGGGCTATGCCGCGGCGACATCGCGGCGGGTGGCGGCCAAGGCTGGGGTCAAGCCGGCCCTTGTGCATTACTACTTCCCGAGCATGGACGACCTGTTCGTGGCCGTACTGCGCGATAAGGCAGAGGCGATTCTGAAACGTCAGCGCCAGGCAATGGCCGAGTCGGAACCGCTGCATGCGTTGTGGCAGCTCAACAGTGCGCACGACACCCAGCTCTTCACCGAGTTCCTGGCGATGGCCAACCATCGCAAGGCTATCCGCAGCGAAATCGTGTCGTACGCAATGCGTTTCCGCGATCTGGAAGAGGGTGCGGTGACCTTGGCGCTCAAGGCGCGCGGTATCGACCTCGAACTGTTTCCCCCTGTGGTGATGTCGATGATTATGGGCAGCCTGGCGCGGATGGTCTTGCACGAACAGGGGTTAGGCATCAGCCGCGGCCACGACCAGGCAAGGGCATTCATCGAACAGTGCCTCGAGCGCTTCGAAATGCCCTCGTGGGGTCGGGAGCGAATCGTCTGATGTTGCGTCTTGCCAAGCGCACTTGGGTAGTGCTGGTGATCCTGCTGGTGGTGGTCATTGCCGCGTTCTGTGTGGACCGCTTCCGCGGATTCTTCGGCCAAACCGTGCTCACCAAGCCGGGCGCCGGCCTGGTCAATGACCCCGCGCCGTTCAACCCCAAAGTGGTCAAGTACGAGATCTTCGGAGCCGGATCAGCGGCGACGATCAATTACCTGGACCTTGACGCACAGCCGCAGAAGGCCGAGAACAGCGCTTTGCCGTGGACGCTCACGCTCACTACGACCGCGCCGGCCGCCAGCCCGAACATCGTCGCCCAAAGTGACGGTGAGACCATCACCTGCCGCATCACCGTCGACGGTGTCGTTAAGGACGAGAGGACGACCGACGGCGTGAACGCCCAGACCTTCTGCTTGGTGAAGTCCGCATGAGCAATACACACGTCGGCGCGCACCCGATGATCCCGCGCTTCATCCGCCTGTTCTCGGTGCCCATCTTTCTCGGGTGGATCGCGATCGTCGTCCTCCTGAACGTCCTCGTCCCGCAACTGGAGGTGGTCGGCGAGGCGCACGCGGTGTCGTTCGCCCCCAGCGACGCGCCGTCGATGCAAGCGATGCAGCGCATCGGTAAGGACTTCAAGGAGTTCGACTCCAACAGCTCGGCGATGATCGTTCTGGAAGGCGACCAACCTCTCGGCGACAGCGCACACAAGTATTACGACGGCCTGATCGACAAACTGGAGGCCGACAAGAAGCACGTCCAACACGTCCAGGACTTCTGGGGCGATCCGCTGACGGCCTCGGGCGCGCAGAGCGGCGACGGCAAGGCCGCCTACGTTCAGGTCTACCTGGCAGGTAACCAGGGCGAGAGCCTGGCGAACGAGTCAGTGCAAGCCGTCCGCAGCATTATCGATAAGACGCCGCCACCACCAGGTATCCACGCCTACGTCACCGGGCCCACACCGCTGAGCAACGACCAGCATCACGCTGGCGACAAGACTGTCAAAGTCATCACTGCGCTCACGATGGGCGTGATCTTCGTGATGCTGTTGTTCGTCTACCGTTCGATCGTCACGGTGCTGCTTGTCTTGGTGATGATGTTCATCGAGCTGTCGGCAGCCAGGGGAATCGTTGCGGCCCTTGGCTATTACGACCTGATCGGGCTTTCGACGTTCGCGGTCAACCTGCTCACCACCCTGGCCATCGCGGCAAGTACTGACTACGCGATCTTCCTCCTCGGCCGCTACCACGAGGCACGTCAAAACGGCGAGGACCGCGAAACCGCCTTCTACACCATGTATCACGGCACCGCCCACGTCATCTTGGGATCGGGTCTGACTATCGCGGGCGCCACGTTCTGCCTGCACTTCACGCGGCTGCCCTACTTCGCCACGCTGGGCATTCCGTTGGCGATCGGGATGCTCGTCGCGGTCGTCGCGGCGCTGACCATGGCGCCCGCTCTGCTGACTATTTGCAGTCGGTTCGGGCTGTTCGATCCGAAACGGAAGATGCAGACGCGCGGCTGGCGCCGGATCGGCACTGCCGTGGTGCGATGGCCGGGACCGATCCTCGCCGTGTCAGTGGCTCTCACCTTGGTCGGTCTGCTGGCCGTGCCGTCGTACAAACCCGCCTACAACGACCGCCTCTATCTGCCGCCGGATATCCCGGCCAATGTGGGCTATGCGGCGGCCGACCGGCACTTCCCGCAGGCCCGGATGAATCCGGAGATGCTGCTGGTCGAGACCGACCACGATGTGCGCAACCCGGCCGACATGTTGGTGATCGAGAGAATCGCCAGGGCGATCGCCCACACTCAGGGGGTTGGCCGGGTGCAGGCCATCACCAGGCCGCGGGGAGTTCCGATCGAGCACACCTCGATCCCGTTCCTGATCAGTGCGCAGGGCACCACGCAGCAGATGAACCAGGACTACATGGACAACGTCATGGCCAACACGCTCAAGCAGGCCAGCGACATGCAGACATCGATCGACATGCTGCAGAAGATGCAGAACATCACCGTGCAGATGGCGGCGACCACGCACAGCATGGTCGCGAAGATGAAGGGCACGGTCGTCGACCTGAACCAACTGCGGGACAACATCGCTGACTTCGATGACTTCTTCCGTCCCCTGCGCAACTACCTGTATTGGGAGCCGCACTGCTTCGACATCCCGGTCTGCTGGTCGATCAGGTCGGTTTTCGACACCCTCGATGGCGTCGACACGATGTCCGACGACCTCCAGAACCTGATGCCGGACCTCGAACGTCTCGACACGCTCATGCCGCAGCTGGTCGCGGTGATGCCCGCACAGATTGCGACGATGAAGAGCATGCAGCACATCACGCTGACGATGTACCAGAGCCAGAAGAGCCAGCAGGACCAGCAAAAGGCCATGCAGGAGAACCAGGGGGCGATGGGCGAGGCGTTCGACGCGTCCAAGAACGACGACTCGTTCTACCTGCCGCCGGAAGTCTTCGACAACGCGGACTTCAAGCGGGGCTTGAAGATGTTCGTGTCACCGGACGGACATGCCGTTCGGTTCATCATCTCCCATGAGGGTGATCCCGCGACCGCCGAAGGTATCTCGCTCATTCCGC
>JAVRPX010000469.1:0-8465 GCA_032161985.1 Mycobacterium sp. | reverse complement strand
TTCATCACGAAGTACAGGTGCTGGTTGAGAATTGCGGCGGTGATCAACGCCATGATCGCAACGAACGACTCGGTGAGCATGCCGCCGTAGCCTATTAGCCGCATCTGGCTTTCCTTCTCGAGCAGCTTCGGTGTGGTGCCCGACGAGATGAGCGAATGAAATCCCGACAGCGCGCCGCATGCGATCGTGATGAACAGGAACGGGAACAGCGACCCGGCGAACACCGGGCCGGTTCCACTCTTGGCGAATTGCGAGACTGCGGGTGCCTCCATGATTGGTCGGGCCAACAGGATGCCGATCGCCAACAGTGCGATGGTGCCGACCTTCATGAACGTCGACAGATAATCGCGTGGGGCGAGCAGTAACCACACTGGCAGGACGGAGGCACAGAACCCGTAGATGATGATGCACCACGACAGGGACACCTTCGAAAGCGTGAACCAGTCAGCGCCCCAGGAGGTTTCGGCGACCCAGCCGCCAGCAACGACCGCCAGCAGCAGCAGCGCAACGCCGATCAGCGACACCTCCGACACCCGACCGGGACGCAGGAACCGCAAGTAGATGCCCATGAATATTGCGATGGGAATCGTCATCGCGATGGAGAAGACGCCCCATGGGCTCTCGGCTAGGGCGCCCACGACTACCAGTGCAAGCACCGCGAGCAGGATCATCATGATGACCAGCACGCCGATGATGGCGGCAGTACCGCCGATTGCCCCGAGTTCGTCGCGTGCCATCTGGCCGAGTGACCGTCCGCGCCTGCGGACTGAGATCGACAGCACCAGGTAGTCCTGCACGCCGCCCGCGAACACCGCGCCGATGATGATCCAGATGGTGCCCGGTAGGTAGCCCATCTGCATGGCGAGCACCGGGCCGACCAGCGGACCCGCACCCGCGATGGCTGCGAAGTGATGGCCGTACAGCACGCGGCGATCGGTCGGCATGTAGTCGGTGGCGTTTTCGAAAAGCTCAGCGGGGGTGGCGGTGTCGTCGCGCGGACGCACGATCTTCATCTCGATCAACCGCGCATAGAACCGGAAGCCGATCACGTACGTGCAGATCGCCGCGATGACGAACCACACCGCGTTGACCGTCTCCCCGCGGAAGAACGCGATGATCGCCCATGCGACCGCGCCGAGCAGCGCGATGATCGCGAAGATGATCTTATGTCTGGTGGTGATCGGTGATCGGTCGATGATCGCTACCGGCGGAAGGTCCTTGTCGGTGCGGATGTAGGTGACGTCGCGTTCGGTTTCCTCGATGCGCTCGGATGGTGCGGCGGTGGGTGTAGCCACGGTCTCTCCCTCGTCATCGCGTTTCGTGTCAGGTGACTGATCCTTTCACCGCATGAAAGTGTGTTGGGGCGATTCCAGGTATCGATTCAGTTATGAACCACGCTCGTAGAAGGCGCGCACGGTGTCGATCGTGTCCGCCTGAGCTGGGCTTTTGTCGTCGCGGTAGCGCAACACGCGCGCAAATCGCAGGGCCATTCCGCCGGGGTAGCGCGACGAGCCCTGCACTCCGTCGAACGCGATCTCGACCACCTGCTCGGGCCGCAGTTTGAGGATTCTGCGGTCGTTGGGACTGATGTCTGATGTCGCCGCCTCCGCGGCTCCTTCGGCCAACTCCATGAACCGCGTGGTCTGCCATTCCAACATCGCGTCCGTCATCCCTTTGAAAGTCTTGCCCAGCATGACGAAACCGCCCGTCGCGGGGTCGCGGGCGCCGAGGTGGATGTTGGACAACTTGCCGGTGCGGCGGCCCGATCCCCACTCGACGCCGAGCACGACCAGGTCAAGGGTGTGCACCGGCTTGACCTTCAGCCAGCCCGCGCCGCGCCGACCCGCCTCGTACGGCGCGGTCAGCGACTTCGCCATCACGCCTTCGTGACCGGCGTCGAGTGTGACGTCGAAAAACCGCTGTGCGGCGCCGGCGTCGTCGGTGATCAGCCGATCGACGCGATGGGCCTTCGGCACGATCGCGTCCAGGGCAGCAATGCGCTCGCTGGTGGGACAGTCCAGCAGGTCTTCGCCGTCGAGATGCAGCAGGTCGAACACGAACAGCGACAACGGCTGCGCTGCGCTTGCGGCCGCGATGTCCACACTGCGCCCGAACCGCGACGCGGTGACCTGGAACCGATGCGGGCGTGCATCGGGACGCAGGGCGATCGTTTCGGCGTCGGCGATCAAGTCCGTCACCGGCAACGCCAACACGGCCTCGACCACCTCCGGCAAGCGCTCGGTGACGTCGTCGAGACTGCGGGTATAGACCGACACCTCGTCGCCCGCGCGGTGAATCTGCACCCGGGCGCCGTCCAGCTTCGCCTCGAAAACCGCTGTGCCGCCGAGGCGTTCGAGCGCCTCGTCTACACCGGTCGCGGTCTGGGCAAGCATCGGACCCACCGGGCGCCCTACTCGTAGCGTGAATTGTTCCAGCGCCGCCTCGCCGCCGGTCAACGCTGCGGCCGCGACGGCAGGCAGGTCGCCGCCCAACATCGCCGCGCGACGCACCACCGGCGCCGCGACGTCCGCGGCCTTCGCCACCGCGTCTGCCATCACCCCGACCAGGGCACCCTGCCGCAGCTCGCCGCCGAGCAGGCGGCGCAGAAACGTCTGCTCGGCCTCGGTGGCTGCGGCGAATAGGCCCTTGACGAGGTCGGCACGCCGCGCCTGAGATCCCTTCCCGGCGACCTGGCCGATCTCGCTGAAGGCGGCGTCGACCTGCGCGACGGTCAGCGACGGCTCAGCGGCAGGGGGCGGCAGTGAGCGCAGTGCCGCCCAGCCGACGCCGATCTGTCGTTGCGGCAGCTCGCCGGACAGCCAGGACACGACGACGGCCACCAGATTCGGGTCGCCCTGCTCGCCCGCGTGACGAAGTAGGTCGGCGATGCGGGATATTTTCGCCAACCGTGCGGAGGTCGCCCCGACCTCGGCCGACGCGGTCGCGACGTCAACGAGCTGCACGGGCCTAGCCTGGCACGGCCGTCAGACATCTCCGAGCATGTCGCCGAGCACGGCCGCCTCGGTCCGCAGGGTCGCCGCGCGCTCGGTGTGGCTTGCATCGATCTGCTTGGCGGCCGAGAGCCGTTCGTCGATCTCGGCACGCACCAACTCGCGGATCTGTGCGTCGGACAACTCACGCCGCGCCACCTCGGCCGCGCCAAGCCCAACCACGCCGCCGGCGATCGTCCCGCTCGACGGGGCATCCAATTGGGCGTCGTCCGGCGTCGCTAACCCCAATGTCGCCGTCGGAACGGCTCCAGCGTTGTCGATCGCGCTGAGGGCCGAACGCAGCGCCGAAACCCGCGCGGCGTCGCGGTCCTTGCGGGCCGTCAGCAGCGCGTCACGGAGCGTGGTTCGCCAGTGCTGTGCTGCGGTCACAGCACGCAAAACTAGGCGCGAGCGTGCACGTTTGCACATGATTTTCCGGTGTGTCGAGGTACAGACACGCACGGTCGCCGCAGTAAGCGTTACCTGACGGCGAACGAGACCGTGTGCCAGCCGGTGGCGCCGTCGGGGACCGGGTCGGCCTCCTCGGACGTCTGGACCGCTCCGGTGTTGTCGGTGGCCCGCACCGCGATGGTGTGTGATCCCGGCTGCGTGGCCTGCCAGTTGAAGCTCCACAGCCGCCACGTGTCGTTCGAGTAGCCGGCGCCGAGATCGGCAGGCTGCCACTCGCCTTGCTTGTTCGGACTGTCGATGCGGACCTCGACGCCGCGCACGCCGCGGTTCTGTGCCCAGGCGACGCCGCCGAACGTCACGGGTCCTTGGGCGACGTCCTGCCCGCTGCGGGGCACGTCGATTCGGGATTCCGTCTTGATCGGGCCGCGTGGCGACCAACCCAGCTGCGTCCAGTACGCCTCGGCCCGATCGAATCGGGTCAACTCCAGGTCCACGACCCACTTGGTGGCCGACACGTAGCCGTACAGGCCGGGGACCACCAGCCGGGCAGGGTAGCCGTGAGGGGTCGGCAACGGCTCGCCGTTCATCCCGACCGCCAGCAGAGCATCGCGGCTGTCGGTGAGGGCGTCGACGGGTGTGCCAGCCGTGAAGCCGTCGATCGACATCGACAGCACCATATCGGCGTCCGAATGCACGCCGGCTTCGGCCAGCAGATCGCGTACCCGATAGCCCGTCCACGTGGCGTTCGAAATGAGGTTGCCGCCAACGGGATTCGACACGCACGTCAGGGTCACCACCTTCTGGACGGCTTTGAATCGCTCCAGATCCTCGAAGCGGTAGGTGATCTCGCGGTCCACCAGGCCGTGGATCTTCAGCTGCCAGTCCGACCGGCTGAGCTGCGGCACGCTTAGCGCGGTGTCGATCCGGTAGAAGTCGGCGTTGCTGGTGACGAACGACGGCAGCGCAACGCCTTTCGGCTGCACGGTCGCCGGCACCGGTGGGGCGCCGACATCGACCGACGGCAACGCGAACGCGTCGCGATCACCCGAGACGGAGTGCAGGAGGCGCGACAGCACGACGCCGCCAACGCCGCTGAGCGCTCCCGCGCCGAGAAAACCCAGCGTCACCAACGACAGTCGGCGGCCGCGGTCGGGGGAGTCGGGAGTGTCCGTCTGCTCCGGCTCATTGACGAACCGTCCCGAGGTGAGCAGCCGCAGCACCACAACGCCGCATGCGGTACCGACCAGGGTGGGCACGATGTCGAACAGCGTCGCGCCGGCGCGCGAGAGCACGGCCGCACACCCCGCGATGCCGGCAACGACGATCGCGGCACTGCCCACCGGAACGCGACGCGTCTCCCATCGCGCCGTCACTGCGGCGAGGATGGCGATCACACCCAGCACGAGGATTGACAGAAACAGTTTGTCGGCCGTGCCGAAGGTCTGGATCGCCCACTCCTTGACCGGCCCCGGCGTCAGGTCGATGACCGCCGAGCCGACCGCGGTGCGGGCGTCGGCTTGAGGCCCGAACGGGACGGCGAGCAGTTCGGTTACCCCGAGCGCGACCGCGGCTGCCGCGATGCCCGCGAGTGATCGCGCGTCGCGGGCAGTCATGGTGCAACGCTACCGATCGGCCGACCCGAAAGGCTTACCGAAAAGTGACATCGGATAGGTTGCTTTACGGTTTGAGCACTTTTTGGAAAGGAAGCCAAATGGAGATTGAGGGCAAAAAGGCCATCATCGTCGGCGGGGCATCGGGCTTTGGGAAGGCAACCGCCGAGCTGCTGGCCAAGCGTGGCGCGAGTGTGGCGGTGCTGGACCGCCCGCAGTCGAAGGGTAAAGAAGTTGCCGACGCGATCGGTGGCTCTTTCTACGAGGTGGATGTCACCGATTTCGACGGCACCGAGAAGGTGCTGCAGCAAGCGATCGACGGCCTCGGCGGACTGCACATCATCGTGACGACCGCCGGCGGCGGCGCCGCCGAGCGCACCGTCAAGAAGGACGGCCCGCACAGCTTGGAGACCTTTCGCAAGTGTGTCGACCTCAACCTCATCGGCACCTTCAACATCAGTCGGCTGGCGGGCTGGCAGATGAGCCAGCAGGACCTGGTCGACGACGAGCAGGAGGAGCGCGGCGTCATCATCAACACCGCCTCGATCGCCGCGTTCGAGGGACAGATCGGGCAGGTGGCCTACACCGCGTCCAAGGCCGCGATCGCCGGAATGTGCCTCACCATGGCCCGCGACATGGGCAGCCTGGGCATCCGCGCCCTGGCCATCGCGCCGAGCCTGTTCGCCACCGGTCTGACCGAAGGCATCCCGGACGAGTTCGCCAAAGCCCTGACGAAGGACGCGGCGTTCCCGAAGCGTCTCGGCCGCCCGGAGGAGTACGCCAAGCTCGTCCAGGCGATCGTCGAGAACCCGATGCTCAACGGCCAGTGCCTCCGGCTCGACGCCGGCCAGCGCTTCGCTCCGAAGTAGAGCGTCCGGCGCTACGCTTCGTGCGTGGCAACTGTCGCCGATCACGTCATCTCAGCTTTACGACTCAGCGGTGTGCGCCGCGTATACGGACTTCCTGGCGACAGCCTGAACGGCTTTACCGACGCGATCCGGCGTTCCGGTGAAATCACTTGGGAGCACGTACGTCATGAGGAGACGGCGGCGTTCGCAGCCGCGGCCGACGCCGCGCTCACCGGACAGTTGGCGGTGTGCGCAGGCAGCTGCGGGCCCGGCAACCTGCATCTGATCAACGGCCTGTTCGACGCGCAGCGCAGCCGCGTTCCGGTGCTGGCGATCGCAGCGCACATTCCGCGCACCGAGATCGGCTCCGAGTATTTCCAGGAGACGCATCCGCAGGAACTGTTCCGCGAGTGCAGCGTCTACCGCGAACTGGTCAGCACGCCGGAGATGTTGCCGCGGATTCTCGAGATGGCGATGCGGGCGGCAGTCGAGGAACGCGGAGTGGCCGTCGTCGTCATCCCCGGCGAGATCTTCCTGCAGAAGGCCGAGGAGTCGGGATTCCTGACACGTCCGATCACGCCGACGCGTTCCGTGGTCCGCCCCGACGACGAGTCTCTGCGCCGGGCGGCCGAAATACTCAACGGCGCAGAGGCAGTCACGATTCTCGGTGGCGCAGGCGTCGAAGGCTCCCATGACGCGGTGATCCAGGCGGCCGCGACGCTGGGCGCACCGATCGTGCACGCGCTGCGTGGCAAGGAGTTCATCGAATACGACAACCCGTTCGACGTCGGCATGACCGGTCTGCTCGGCTTCGCCTCGGGCTACAAAGCGATCAAAGAAGCGGATGCGCTGCTGATGCTGGGCACCGACTTTCCCTATCAGCAGTTCTATCCCGACAACGCCAAAGTCGTTCAGGTCGACATCCGCGGACGCAATCTCGGCCGTCGCACCCCGATCGAGCTCGGGCTCGTCGGCACCGTGAAAGACACCCTGGCCGCACTGCAGCCGCTGCTGCGGCAGAAGAGTCAACGCGACCATCTCGACCGATCGCTGCGCCACTACAAAAAGACTCGCAAGACTCTGGACGAGCTGGCGGTCAACGACCGCGACCGCAGCCCGATCCGCCCGGAATACGTTGCGGGACTGGCCGATCAACTGGCGGCCGACGACGCGGTGTTCACAGTCGACGTGGGTTCACCGGTGGTGTGGGCGGCGCGCTACGTGAAGATGAACGGCCGCAGGCGACTGGTGGGATCTTTCAACCACGGCACCATGGCGTGCGCGCTGCCGCACGCGATCGGCGCGCAGACCGCATTTCGCGACCGGCAGGTGGTCGCGCTGGCCGGCGACGGCGGCCTCACGATGATGTTCGGCGAGCTGATCACACTGATCCAGAACCGGTTGCCGGTCAAGGTGATCGTCTTCAACAACTCGTCGCTGAACTTCGTCGAGCTGGAGATGAAGGCCGCAGGCATCGTCAACTTCGGCACCGATCTGGTCAACCCGAACTTCGCGGACGTCGCTGCGGCGATGGGGCTCTTCGGCCGTCGTGTGGAGCGGCCGTCCGATCTGCAGCAGGCGTTGGCCGACGCGTTCGCGTTCGACGGACCTGCGATCGTCGACGTGGTGACCGCGCGCCAGGAGCTGTCGATACCCCCGGCGATCACCGTCGAACAGGCCAAGGGCTTCTCGCTCTACGCGATCAGGACCATCCTGGCCGGCCGTGGCGACGAGCTTCTCGACCTGATCACCACCAACGTCGCGCGGCGAATTCTCGATTGAGCCGGACGACGTTCAGCACTTTTTCAGCTAACTCTGATCTTGACCGCTAATGTTTGCCCATGCGCATCAGGGTGTGGCCCGTTTTCGCTGTCGTTTTGCTCTTGGCGGCCTGCGGCGGCCCCAAGCCGCAGGTTCCGGAGAAGACCAAGTCGGGACCCCCCGACACCAGCAGCATCACGATCAACGGTGATGCCTCCGATCCGGTGAACAAGCTGGTAATACAGGCGATCGCCGACCTCGAAGAGTACTGGGGCAAGGAAATGCCCGAGCTGTACCAAAAGGACTTCGAACCGATCACCGGCGGCTACTTCGCCGTCAACCCATCCACCGATGAAGCCCCACCGTGCGCCAGTGCCGCGAGCGAGGTTGCCGGGAATGCGTTCTACTGCTCGACCAAGGACGTCGTCGCCTGGGACGCCGAAGATCTGCTACCCACACTGCAGAAGAAATACGGCGACTTCGTCATCCCGGTGGTGATGGCCCACGAGTGGGGCCACGCCGTGCAGGCACGGTCCAACTTCACCGCCCGCACCGTGACCAAGGAGCTGCAGGCCGACTGCTTCGCGGGCGCGTGGTCAAAACACGCGAAGGACGACGGCGTCTTCGAGGTGACCGCCGCTGATCTGGACATGGCACTGGCCGGGGTTCTCGACCTGCGTGACACGCCAGGCACGTCCAACATCGACCCCAACGCACACGGCAGCGGCTTCGACCGGGTCAGCGCATTCCAGGACGGATTCGACTACGGACCCACCCGTTATCTTGCACAACCGGGCGGATACCAGCTCCTGGTCGATCTCGCCGGGAGACCTCGATGAGGGGAT
>JAVRPX010000468.1:0-3439 GCA_032161985.1 Mycobacterium sp. | reverse complement strand
TGCCGGTGTCATCCCACACCAGATACAAGACGTTGGGCGCATCCTCGGGTGCCGTCGGCGCGGCGTACGGACCCCAGTCCGGCTCGGAATCCCGGATGTCCAGCTCGATCTTGCCGTTGAATTCCGTTGCCATGGCCCCGGACACTACACCCGCGGCGTATCGGTTAACTGAGAAATTGACGACGGCGGCATTACGGTTCTGCGGTTCAGCCGCCGTCGCACCGTCAGGAACGGGATGGTCCAGCCCAACCACGCGCCGACGCCGGCCACAAACCACACGAAGTGCTCTTCGTTGCCCCCAAAGACGCTGTCCTGCAACGGCAGAAATGTGATCACCAATACCGGTGTCCAGATCCGGTTGGTGATGATGGACAACGCCAGCGTCACGCTGAGGACCATATTCCTCCGATGCTGCGCGAACCGTCGCTGCCGGGCGGCAAGGAAGCCGTTGATCGTGAACCACAGCCATAGCGACGCGAGGACAACATTGCCGACGGCCAGGAACGGACCGAACGGCGTGGCCGCCCCGATCACCATGGCGCACACCGCGGCGGGGATCGTCGAGTACACGTACACCCGCCCCACCCGTCGGTGCAGGACGGGCCGACGCGCGCGCAGTCCGGGCCAGATCTGCGCGACCGCCGTCAGCATCGCCACGCTGGCGAACATGACGTGCCCCACCAGCAGCGGATAGTGCAACGCGAACGTCGCGGGCACCCGTGTCCCGCCGGTGAAGTACGGCGGAAGCGCGTAGGCCAGGAATGCGACGACGACGACGGCGAGGGCGGGGGCGAGCCACTTCCTGTTCAGAGTAAGAGATGCGTATGCCATACGCAAAAGCGTACGGTATACGCATCTGATCTGCCTAGCGATTATGCTGGCCGGTGATGATGACCGAGGAGCCACTGCCCCGAGCGCTGGAGATCCTGTGGCAGGATGCGCCGGCCCGGCGCACGCGCGGACTGAGCCGCGAAGCCATCGTCGCGGCGGCCATCGAGTTGGTCGAGGCCGAGGGCCTCGGCGCGCTGTCCATGGCGCGGCTGGCCGAGCGGCTTAGCTGCGGCACCATGTCGCTGTACCGCCACGTCGCCAACAAGGACGAGTTGGTGACGTTCATGTTGTCGACCGCGCCAGAGCCGCCGCCTACGCCGACCGATCCGTCGGATTGGCGTGGCGCGCTTACCGATTGGGCCGCAGGGCTGTGGGGAATCTACCACCGGCACCCGTGGATACTGCAGACCGCCGCGGCGGGCCCGCCTGCGGACCCGGGACAGCTGGCGTGGCTGGATGCCGGGCTTGCTGCGCTCGGCGGTACCGGCCTGGCCGAGCGGGACAAGCTGGCCGCCGTCATGGCGGTACTGCACTACGTCCGCGGCGCCGCCGCGCTGGACATCGAGGCGGTCCAGACCAACCTGTCCAACTACCCAACGCTGCTTCGACGGCTGTTGACCGCCGACCGGTTCCCTGCGCTGACGGCGGCCGTCGAGGCGGGGGTGTTCGACCAGGAGAACGACGACCCTCAGACCGAGTTCCGCTCCGGGTTGCGTCAGCTGCTCGACGGCATCGCCGCGAAGGTCACCTAGGAGCCGTCACGGCTCGCGCGGCCATACAGAACTCTTCGAACGTGGTACCGCATGCGGTGCCACGTTTTCGCTCACCTCGTGACTCTTTCGAGGCGCGGCCGCCCTCGGTTAAGAACGGTGGTCCGGCCTGTGACTTCGCGGTGGCGACGTACGCAGTAGCCCTGCAGGAAGATTGTGGCGGTGGAAGTATGCCGAGTGTGGCGACAAGCAAACCGCAGACCATCTCCTATCCCCACCCCGGCTCGCGTCCCACCCGTCATGACGACTTCTCTGTGGACCCGCACGTGGTCGTGCTGTTCGGCGCGACGGGCGACCTGGCGAGACGCAAGCTGATTCCCGGCCTGGCCTTCCTCGACCAAGCCGAGCTGGCACCCAACATCGAGATCGTCGCGACGTCGCTGGAGGACTACACCACCGAGGAGTTTCTCAAGCTGGCCAAGGCGGCGATCGAGGACTTCGGGACGCACAAACTGACCAAGGAACAGTGGGCGCGGTTCGCCGAAACGGTCAGCTATGTGCCCCAGAGCGCGGGGCCCGAAGCGCTGGCTGCTGCGGTCGCCGATGCGGAAAAGAAACTCGGATCCGATGTCCGTCGACTGCACTACCTGTCGGTGCCGCCCAAGGCCGCCCGTGCGGTGATCACCATGCTGCGCGACGCAAATCTCGTCGACCGCTCGCGCGTAGTGATGGAAAAGCCGTTCGGCACCGACCTGAAGAGTGCCGTCGAACTCAACGCATTCGTCCACGAGACCTTCCGGGAGAGCCAGATCTTCCGCATCGACCACTTCCTGGGCAAGGAGGCCGCGCAGAACATCCTGGCGTTCCGCTTCGCCAACGGTCTGTTCGAACCGATCTGGAATCGCAACTTCATCGACCACATCCAGATCGACATCCCGGAGACGCTCGGCCTGGATGAGCGGGCCAACTTTTACGAGAGCACCGGCGCCTACAAGGACATGGTGGTCACCCACCTCTTCCAGGTGATGGCGTTCGTCGTGATGGAGCCCCCGACGGCCTTGGAGCCCAGGGCAATCAGCGAAGAGAAGAACAAGGTCTTCCGGTCGATGCTGCCGGTGAACTGTTCGGACGTCGTCCGCGGCCAGTATGCCGGGTACCGCGAAAACGAAGGCGTGGCAAGGGATTCCGACACGGAGACATTCATCGCACTCAAGGTCAGGATCGACAACTGGCGATGGGCAGGCGTGCCGATCTATCTTCGAACCGGAAAGCGAATGGCCGAGGGCATCCGCATCATCTCGATCGCGTTCAAGGAGGCGCCGCGGACGATGTTTCCAGCCGGCTCCGGCGTTGGCTCACAGGGTCCCGACCACCTGACATTCGACCTCGCCGACAACTCCAAGGTGTCGTTGTCCTTCTACGGCAAGCGGCCCGGTCCTGGCATGAAGCTCGACAAGCTGTCGATGCAGTTCTCCACGCAGGAGATCGACACTGCAGGCGATGTGCTGGAGGCCTACGAGCGACTGATCCTGGACGCGATGCGCGGCGACCACACGTTGTTCACCACCGCCGAAGGCATCGAATCGCTCTGGGAGCGATCAGAGCCGCTGCTGAAGGACCCGCCTCCCGCAAAGGTCTATCAGCCTGGTACCTGGGGGCCCAACGCAATTCACCAGTTGATCGCGCCGAACGCGTGGCGTCTTCCGTTCGAGCGCGCGTGGCGCGACGGCAACAACAACAACGAATAGAACGCAACGGCCCCGACACGCCAGGGCGAGTTCACGCGGTCGTCGCAACATTCTCGATTTGAGAGGTTGCGGCGACCGTGTCGTTTTCGGAGGACTGTGTTCGTTTTGGGGATCGGCTAGCAACGCTGGTTGATGCTGGTGTGCCGGTCA
>JAVRPX010000467.1:0-3047 GCA_032161985.1 Mycobacterium sp. | reverse complement strand
GTCGACTGAGCCGTCTACCTGGGGTGAGTGTCGGCTGTGCGAATTGCGTTGATTCGGGAGGGAGTGCGCTCACAATGCCCACGTTTCTCCGCCGCGGCGAGGCCCGCTCAACAACTCGTAGGTACGACCGGCATGACCGGGGGTACAGACATGTCCGCGCGCTCGATGGCGTTGGCCACAGCAATGGCATGACCGTCCAGCCGCGGCGTATGCGCAAATCATTGCAGTTTGCGGAAGCCTCGATTTGCGGAAGCGGCCCGAGGACACGGTAGTGATCATCACGCAGCTGCCCGCCGCGCAGCCGATCAACGCGACCTGGGACAGCCCCATCAAGCTCTGCGAGAGGACTCCCAATATGACCGCTGCGCCCACACTCGTTCCAAAAACCCGCGTTCAGAACTCATCTCGGTCAAGGGTGCCGTTCCTGGCGCAGGATCGTTCTCGGCCGGCCTGGCAGCCGCGGTACCAGAAGGCCCTGATCATTTCCGATGCCGCCGTGATACTCGGTTGCATGCTTGCAGCCCAATGGGTGCGGCGGGGCCTTGCGCACGGCTCTGTCCCCCCTCTGCTGTGGCTCTACTACACGGCGGTCTCGTTGATCATCGCGGCGACGTGGATGGGGTTCTTGGCCATGTACCGCACCCGCTCGCCACGAATCATCGGCGCAGGCAGCGAAGAGTACAGACGGGTGTTCGCGGCCACACTCTCTTTCGTAGGAGTGACTGCCACCGCGCTTGTCATCTTGCGTCCGGAGGTGGCACGCGGCTATTTGGTTCTTGCGCTGCCCCTGGGCTGCTGCGCCCTGCTATTGAGCCGAAACATGTGGCGCCACTTGATCGCTAGGCAGCGCATGAACGGGAATTGCATGTCGGCGGTCGTTGCCGTCGGCGATCCCCGCGCAGTTCGAGGATTGGCGACGTCACTGTCCCGCGACCCCAGCCACGGCTACAGGGTGCTGGCTGTATGCGTGCCGGGCGGCAGTTCGCTGACCGCCATCGACGTGCCTGGCTGTCCGCCACTGCCGATCCTCGGCGACGAGGATTGCATCGAATCCGCCATCGCCGAAACAGGTGCCGACACTGTCGCGCTCACAGCGACCGAACACCTTGGCCCGGATGGGATCCGCGACCTGTCCTGGCGCTTGGACGCGCTCGGTCTGGATCTTCTGGTGTCGCCAGGCGTAGTCGACGTCGCGGCTCCGAGGCTGACGATGTGGCCAGTGGCCGGACTGCCGCTGATTCGCGTGGACCGCCCGCAGTACAGCGGCGCCAAACGCTTCCAGAAGCGCGCCTTCGACATCTGGTTCGCGACCCTCGTGCTGGTCGTGTTGCTGCCCCTGTTCGTCCTTGTCGCCGCGGCCATCAAGCTCACAAGCAGAGGCCCGGTTTTCTATCTATCTGAACGTATCGGGTTGGACGGCAAGCCATTCAGCATCATCAAGTTCCGCAGCATGGTGGCCGATGCCAACGTCCGGCTGGAAACCCTGACCGCCTTCAACGAGAGCGATGGCGGCGTACTTTTCAAGATGCGCTGCGATCCACGAGTAACGCGCGTGGGCCGCATCATCCGCCGCTTCAGTATCGACGAGCTACCGCAATTCGTGAACGTACTGAAGCGGCAGATGAGCGTGGTCGGCCCTCGGCCGCCGCTGCGCCGTGAGGTCGACACCTACGACGACCACGTCCGACGCAGACTGCTGGTACGACCCGGCATCACCGGCCTGTGGCAGGTGAGCGGCCGATCGGACCTGTCTTGGGAAGACTCAGTGCGGCTCGATCTGTCCTATGTCGAGAATTGGTCGATGCTCAACGACCTGTTAATCGTCGTTAAGACGCTGCGCGTGGTCGTCAACGGTGCTGGCGCTTACTAATCGCCAAACCCCACAGCCGTTGTGGCGCAGGGTGTCTGGGTCCGCTCGACGGCACGTCCCCTGTGAACTAGTTGAGGTGTGACTCGGGTGAGCCGGATTCGCGTTGGGCATCCGGGTCGAGCGTTGCGGACAACGCGTTGAGGGCCCGTTGTTGCGGGCGGTGGTAGACATGCATCCCACGCCGCCGCGATTCGATGAGTCCTGCCCCGCGCAACTGCCGCAGGTGGTGGCTGATGGTTGTCTCGGGCAGCCCTATGGTGGTCGCGAGCACGCGTCCACATTCCTCCCCCCGCGCGGCGGCGAACAGCATCGAGAGGAGCTTGATCCTGACCGGATGGCTAAGCACCCTGAGGCGAAACGCCACCTCCATCGCGGCGACGTCGCTGACAGTGCCTGCGGCGACAGGCGTGCAGTGCAGGGGTCCTGCGGTATCGACGGCTGGCAATTCAGTGTCCCTTCGGTCGCTCACCGTGCCCTCCCGGGTCCGGCGGTATCGGAGCGGTCACCCCGGGTTGAACGTGCATGACGTTTGCTGCTTTGCCAGCATACGTACTTTTCGTCTGTTTTGCTAGACCTTGCCTGTACTTGTATATGGTTGCTCATGAAGTAAGGGTTCCGTCGGGCTGATAATCGCCGGCCAGCCATCAGGCCGACACGGCCTGGGCACCCAAGCCGTCGAGGAGTTCCAGCAGATAGCGGCCGTAGCCGGACTTGTACTGGAGCTCGGCCAGTTCCCGTAGGTCATCGTCGCTGAGGTACCCGCGCCGCCAGGCGGCCTCCTCGGGCACACCGATCTTCAGGCCTTGTCGCTCCTCGATCGTGTGGACGTAATTCGCCGCCTGGAGCAGCGAGTCGGCGGTGCCGGTGTCGAGCCAGGCCGTCCCACGAGGAAGCACCTCAACCGAGAGCTTTCCCATATCAAGGTAGGCGCGGTTGACATCGGTGATTTCGTATTCGCCGCGCTCCGAGGGCTGTAGGCCGGCAGCGATGTCGACGACTTCGTTGTCGTAGAAGTACAGACCCGGAACCGCATACTCCGATCGCGGGCGCTTCGGCTTCTCCTCCAAAGACACCGCCCGGTGGCGATCGTCGAATTCGACGACGCCGTACCGGCTGGGATCGGACACCCGGTAGGCGAAGATAGTCCCCCCGTCGATCTCGCTGAACCTGCTTAGCC
>JAVRPX010000466.1:0-3499 GCA_032161985.1 Mycobacterium sp. | reverse complement strand
CCTAAGCGTCGGGGTCGCGGTACTGAGCCCGCTGCGCGACGAGATCGGCCGCTGCACGTTCGACCATGTGTTGAGCGTCTCTGGGGATGACGACCACGGGGTTTGAATCGTCGGTGGGGGTGCCGATGTGGTGGTCGGGGTCGGTGTCGGGTTGATGTTGGTGGTCTGCACCGTCAGTGTGTCGAGGAACTGATGGGTGCACGGCGCCCCGCTGATTTCTTGGCAGAGCTCTTCGGGGCGCCGTGCATTAGTGCGAAGGGCACTGATGGTGACGGTAGAGGTCGATCCTGTTCGCGTCGAGTCCCGGTTGGCTACCGGTGAGATGTTGTGTCCGTCGTGTCCGGGCGGGGTGTTGACGGGGTGGGGTTTCGCTCGGGCGCGCCGTGTCGTGGGGATCGCTGAGCCGGTCCGGCCGCGCCGGTCACGGTGCCGTTCGTGTTTGGTGACGCATGTGTTGTTGCCGGTGACGTTGTTGCTGGGCAGGGCCTATGTGGCGGATCTGATCTGGACGGCGTTGGTGGCCAAGGCGGCCGGCGGTGGGCATCGTCTGATCGGGGCGCGGTTGGGGATTCCGGTCACCACGGTTCGTGGTTGGCTGCGGGTGATGGCCCGCCGCGCCGACGTGGTGCGTCATTGGTTCGTGGCGGTCGCCGTTGTCGCGGGTGTCGATGTGTCGATACCGAAAGCGACCGGTTCGGGGTGCGGGGATGTGGTGGCTGCGGCCGGTGCGGCGCGGGAGGCGATCGCGGCACGTTTCGGTGGCCAGTGGGTTGTCGGTGCGGTGACGGCGGCGTCGGTGGCTGTCGCGTGCAGTGGTGGGCGACTGCTGTCACCGGGGTGGCCACCGGCGCCAGGTGTGGGATCGCGCAACACGAACTGACCCTGACATCAGCGCTGTCGATGGGTCATCGTCGCGGGGATGACTGCCCGGCAACGGGTTTGGGCGGCATCGCGTGCGATGAAGGAGAGTTCGGTTGTCCACTGACGATGAGAAGCGACGCGAGAGAGGCCACGCGGTCGGGTTGTTCCGTTACCAGTTGATCTGCCCGGCGCTGGATGCCGGGTTGTCGACGAAGGCCCGTGGCCGGTTGGTCCGTGAGATCGCCGCCCGTGAGCACGTCGATCCGTTCGGGGCCCGGGTGAAGTATTCGCGCGACACCTTGGATCGGTGGATCCGCCGTTACCGGGCGGGTGGGTTCGCCGAGCTGATTCCCTCGCCGCGGGCGTGCTCGCCGCGTACCGATACCGCGACGTTGGAGTTGGCGGCCGCGCTCAAGCGGGAGAACCCGGCGCGGACCGCCGCGCAGGTACAACGCATTCTGCGGGCCTCGGCGGGCTGGGCGCCGTCGGAATCGACGCTGCTGCGCCACTTTCACCGCTTGGAGTTGATCGGCCCTGCCGCCGGGGATACCCCGATGGTGTTCGGGCGGTTCGAAGCCGAGAACCCCAACGACCGCTGGACCGGGGATGCGTTGCACGGCCCGCGGATTGGCGGCCGCAAAACGTATTTATTTGCGTTCCTCGACGATCATTCCCGGTTGATCACCGGCTACCGCTTCGGGTTCTCCGAAGACACGGTGCGCCTCGGGGCTGCGTTGGAGCCGGCGTTGGCCTCCCGCGGGGTCCCAGCCAGCGTGTACGTCGACAACGGCTCGGCGTTCGTCGATGCCTGGTTGTTGCGGGGGTGCGCGAAACTCGGGATCCGGTTGGTGCATTCCACCCCGCACCGGCCACAAGGCCGCGGCAAGATCGAACGGTTCTTCCGGACCGTGCGTGAGCAGTTCCTCGTCGAGATCACCGATACCACCGCTGAGGAACTTGCCGCGGCCGGCACCGATCACCGCGCCGCGCTGTTGGCGCTCAACGGGTTGCTGACCGCGTGGATCGAAACCGAGTACCACCGCCGCGTCCATACCGAGACCGGGCAGTCCCCGCTGGATCGGTGGGACGCCGGCTGGTCGCGGCTCGCCCGCACTCCGTCGATGCCCACCGCACCCGATCTGACCGAGGCGTTCCTGTGGTCGGAGTTCCGCACGGTCACCAAGACCGCGACGGTGTCGTTGCACAGCAATATCTTCCAAGTCGATCAGGCGTTGGTGGGCCGCAAGGTCGAGTTGGTGTTCTCCCCGTTTGACATGGAAACCGTCGAGGTCCGATACCGCAACAAGAGTCACGGCAAAGCCCTGCCGCACAACATCACCCGCCACGTTCACCCGAAAGCCAGAGCCGAGACACCGGAGCCACCCACGCCCCCAGCGACGGGGATCGACTACCTGACGTTGACCGCGCACACCCATCACGAGCAGGTCCGCGCCGACCGGCGGATCGGGTACGACGCCCTCTTCGGCGATAGCCAAGGCGAGGGCGAGGGCGGCGGTGAGCTGGCGGAGCAGTTGAGCATCACCGACATCGAGGGCATCGCCGGCCAGAATGGTGCATCGGCATGAGTATCGAACGGCTGCAATCGTATTACGGTTTCACCCGGATGCCGTTTGGGCGGGGACTGGCCCCGGCGATGCTGCACCGACACCCCGGACACGCCGAAGCCGTCGCCCGCATCACCTGGTGCGTGGACCAACACGCCATCGGGGTCATCACCGGGGAAGTCGGCGCCGGCAAGACCGTCGCCATCCGGGCCGCGACCGCCGCCCTGGATCCCGCCCGCCACGTGATCATCTACCTGCCCAACCCCTCGGTCGGGGTCCGCGGCATGCTGCATCACATCGTGGGCGCGTTGGGGCGGGTGCCCAGTTTCTACACCGCGACCCTGGCACCCCAAGGCGCCGAGGCACTGGCCGCCGAACACGCCGAACGGGGTCGCACCCCGGTCGTGGTCATCGACGAGGCCCACCTGCTCGACAACGCCCAGATGGAAGCGATCCGGATGCTCACCAACCACGACATGGACTCGGGATCACCGTTCGCGGCGCTGCTGGTCGGGCAACCAACACTGCGGCATCGCCTGCGCCTCGGTGTCCTCGCCGCACTCGATCAACGGATCGCGGTCCGATATTCGCTGGCCGGAATGACACCGACTGATTCCGCCGACTACATCAGCCACCATTGCAAGATCGCCGGACGATCCGACCCGCTGTTCTCCGACGATGCAGTCACCCTGATCCACAACGCCGCCCGCGGATACCCGCGAGCGGTCAACAACCTCGCCGTGCACGCATTGACCGCCGCGTTCGCCGCGAAATCCGCCATCGTCGACGAGAAATCCGCCCGCATCGCCGTCACCGAAAGTGGCCACGACTGAACCACTGATCGTGCGACGTCACCACGCAGACGACGCCGTCACCACACCGACGAAGACCCTGCCCGCCCCGCGGACAGGGTCTTCCTCACATCAGAACCATCCGCATCGACCATGACGGCATGGTCGGCATATTCAGTGACGGTCAACAGTATGTCGCCAGAGCATGGACATTCCGGGCGGGCTACGAGCGGGCCGCCGACGCCGCCGAACGTAGCTATGAACTCAGCGAACAGGGACTGG
>JAVRPX010000465.1:0-2619 GCA_032161985.1 Mycobacterium sp. | reverse complement strand
CGTTGGCGGGATGGGCACGGTACGCCGAGCCGGTGTAGCCCCAGGGCAGGTCCCAGCGCCGCAACGCGGCGAGATCGGCCATCGCACCGACCTGGACGTAGAAGCCGATCGGATCGATGTCGGCGCTGAGCCCGGGTGTGGCGTGGGCGACCACCGAATCGCCCAATGACGTTGCGAGACTGGCTTCGTCGGGCCGAACCCGCGCGACCACCTCGGACACCACCCGTGCCGACCGAATCGTGAAGTCCTCGCCGGCCACAACTCGAACTATGCCGGCGTCATGCAGCAGCGCTACGACGTAGAACAACTCCGGGTCGAGGACATGGCCGTCCTGGCATGCAAGTGCGTGGCCGAGTAGCCAGGTTCGGTAGCCGTGCCCGGCCAGCGCGGCGCCCTGTTCGCGGGCCGCGCTCTCGGCCTCACGGGCAAGCTTCGAATCTGGAGCCATCGGGATCTCAACCGGAACCGGCCGTCGCATCGGCCGACTCGCCAGGCCGACGCCGACGTCCAGATATCCGCGCGCGATCGCCCGCAGGACCCGCCGCCGCTGCACTGGTTCAAGCGCGCCGCCGGTCGCTTCGGCCCACGCGCACGTCGATGGCGGCTCACGGTGCCCGGCGGGGGTCATAACTGGAGATTCTGTCGGATCCTCGCCATGAGTATGTTGAAACCCATGAGCAGCAAATGGACCGCCGCCGACGTACCCGATCAGGCCGGTCGAGTCGCGATCATCACCGGTGCCAACTCCGGATTGGGATACGACACCGCGGCCGTCCTCGCAGCCAAAGGCGCCCACGTCGTGCTTGCCGTTCGCAATCTCGACAAGGGAAACGAAGCCGCCGACCGCATCAAGAAGGCGAGCCCGAACGCTGTTGTCAGTTTGCAGGAGCTCGACCTGACCTCGCTGGACAGCGTCCGCAAGGCGGCGGACGAACTGCGTGCCGCGAACCCGCGCATCGACTTGCTGATCAATAACGCCGGCGTGATGTACGTGCCGACACGCGAAACCACCAAAGACGGTTTCGAGATGCAGTTCGGCACCAACCACCTCGGCCATTTCGCGCTGGACGGTCTGCTGATCGACAACCTCTTGGGAGTCGAGGGTTCGCGGGTGGTGACGGTCAGCAGCGTCGGTCACCGGATCCTCGCCAAGATCCACTTCGACGACCTGGCCTTTGAGCGCGGCTACAACCGCGTCGCCGCGTACGGCCAGTCCAAGCTGTCCAACCTGCTGTTCACCTACGAGCTTCAGCGGCGACTGAAGGCCAAGGGGGCCCCAACCATCGCCGCGGCCGCGCACCCCGGGTTCGCAGACACCGAACTCATGCGGCACCTCCCCGGTTTCATTCCCGAATTCGTGTGGAAGCCCATCGCGCAACCCGCGGAGAAGGGTGCGTTGGCGACTCTTCGCGCCGCCACCGACCCGGCCGCGCAAGGCGGTGAGTACTACGGCCCTGACGGTCTTGGCGAAGTGCAGGGAAATCCGAAAGTCGTTAAGTCAAGCGCACAATCGCACGATGCAGATCTTCAGCGCCGACTGTGGACGGTATCCGAGGAGCTGACCGGCGTGACGTATCCCGTCTGATGCGCACCGTCGATGAACACCAGCGCGTGGTCGCCGGGCTGTTCACCCGCAGGCCACCGGTCGACCTCCCGCTTGACGAAACACTGGGTCTGGCGCTGGCCGACGATGTCGTCGCTCCGCTGTCGCTGCCCGGGTTCGATAACTCGGCGATGGACGGATACGCCGTCATCGCCGATGACGTCGCTGCCGCGACACCCGAGCAGCCCGTGCTGCTGCCCGTCGCCGAGGACATCCCGGCAGGCCGCACCGACCCACTCACACTGAAACCCGGTACGGCACACCGCATCATGACCGGCGCGCCGTTGCCTGCCGGCGCAACCGCGGTGGTGCCCGTCGAGGCTACCGACGGCGCCACCGACACCGTCGCCATCCGCGCCGGCGCCAAAGACGGTCAGCACATCCGCAACGCAGGCGAGGACGTGACGGCGGGCACCACCGTGCTGCGGGCGGGCCAGGTGGTCACCCCCGCAGTGCTGGGCCTTGCCGCCGCGCTAGGCCTCGGCGAGCTGAAAGTGGTTCCGCGGCAACGGGTGTTGGTGATGTCGACGGGCTCGGAGCTGGTGGCGCCCGGCACGCCGCTGCAGCCCGGCCAGATCTACGAATCCAACGCGGTGATGCTGGCAGCTGCCGCGCGCGACGCAGGCGCACATGTGGTCACGGCGCCGATGAGCGACGACGACGTCGCCACGTTCCGCGACGCGCTGAGCCGCCACACCGGTGACGCCGACCTGATCATCACCACAGGCGGGGTGAGCGCTGGCGCGTACGAGGTCGTCAAGGATGCGCTCGGCGGGCAGGTCGACTTTGTCAAGGTGGCCATGCAGCCGGGCATGCCGCAGGGCGCTGGGTCCGTGAACGGCACGCCCATCATTACGCTGCCTGGCAACCCGGTCAGCGCGCTGGTGTCGTTCGAGGTGTTCATCCGCGCGCCGCTTCGCACCGCGATGGGGCTGCCGAGTCCGGATCGGCCGCGGCGCACGGCCGTGCTGTCCGAGGATCTGAGGTCGCCGGACGGCAAGCGCCAGTTCCGCCGT
>JAVRPX010000464.1:0-4971 GCA_032161985.1 Mycobacterium sp. | reverse complement strand
AGCTCAAATGGTGCTTTAAGCAGCTGGTCAGCCACAGTGTGAACACCGCGGGTATCGCCAAGGTTGGCCAATGCGCCGCCTTGCAGCATCAAGGCGTACACCCGCAACACGGCATCGTGTGCCGCGGCGGCGTCTTCGATCACCTCGCCGAACCGGCTGACCGCACCCGCCAGGTCACCTTGCATTGCTTGCGCGTATCCCTGACCGACGCGGCACGCACGAGCGGAGAACCGGTCACCGATCGCCTCGGCCACCTGGAGCCCTTCCGTGGCTGCCGCGCTGGTGGCGAGGGGATCGCCGCGGGCCATCGCTCTCAACGTCTGCCGTCCGAGAACCTGGCTCAACATCCATGAATCGCCCTGTTTTCGGGCAAGCTCGGCCGCCTCAGACAAGAAGGAAATCTCGTATCCGACGTAGCCGCGAGCAACGAGCGCCCTAATCACCAGCGCCGGATCGTCAAGTTCGCGCGCGACGGTCAAGGCCTGCTCGGCGTCGTCGATTCCGCTGGGCTTGCCGAGCCAGGCCAGCAGCAAGGCCTTGTCCACGATCGCGCGCACACGTACGGCGGGTGTCACATCGGCATGGCGCAGCTCCGCGGCGGCGAGCCCCGCGTCCAGCCACGACAGCCCTTCGCGGATGAAGCCCCTGGACAGCCACAGCGGCTCCGATGACGACGCGAGCACCAGCGCGCGCTCGATGTCGGAGTTCTCCAGGCTCCACCCGAATGCGGCTCGCAGATTGTCTATCTCGGCTTCTGCCTGCTCGACGCGCTGGTCATAGCCACTGTGCGTGCGCGCATTGAGCGATGCTGCCATCGTCGTGTAATAGTCGCGGTGGCGCGACCGCACGGCATCGGCTTCCCCGGAGTCGGCCAACTTCTCTAACGCGTATTGACGCATCGTCTCCAATAGGCGGTACCGCGTTCGGCGACCGGTGTCTTCGGCGGACACCAGCGACTTGTCGACCAAGAGGGTGAGTTCATCGAGCGCTTGGTAGCGCTCGGTGTCGTTGCTGCATGCGACAGTTCGCACCGCGTCGAGGTCGAATCCGCCCATGAATACTGCCAGCCGGCGAAACAAGATGCGTTCGGGCTCGGTCAGCAGCGCGTGCGACCAATCCACTGAGGCGCGCAGCGTTTGTTGGCGCCGCACCGCCGTACGCGCACCGCCGGTGAGCAAGCGGAACCGGTCATGGAGGCTGCCAACGATCTCGGCCGGCGACAGGGCGCGCACGCGCGCCGCGGCGAGCTCGATCGCCAACGGCACGCCGTCGAGGCGCCGACAGATCTCTGCGACGGTAGTCGCATTGTGGTCGCTGAGACGGAACTGCGGTGTGGCCCGGCGGGCACGGTCGGAGAATAACTCGACGGCTTCATCCGCTAGCGACAGCGACGGGACCCGCCATGACACCTCGCCAGCAATGCCAATGGGCTCACGGCTGGTCGCCAACACCGTGAGCCTCCGACAGGCACCAAGCAGGGCCGTGACCAAATCCGCGGTCGCCGCCAGGAGGTGTTCACAGTTGTCGAGCACGACCACCATGTGGCGGTCGTTCCCGAAGCCGATGATCGTGTCCATCGTGGAACGGCCCGGCTGATCCGGAAGACCGAATGCCCGGGCAGTCGCAACCGGCACGAGATCGGGATCAGTGATCGGCGCCAGATCGACGTACCACACCCCATCACCGAACTGCGCAGCGATCTCGCCACCGACTTGCACGGCCAGCCGCGTCTTGCCCACACCGCCAGCCCCCGTCAACGTGACCAGTCGGTTCTCAAGAAGGATCTCGCGCATTTCGCTTATCGCTGCTTGTCGCCCGACAAAGCTGGTCAGCTGCAGCGGAAGCCGATGCGACACAACCGCTGTTGGTGTCCGAAGGGGTGGGAACTCGTTATGAAGATCCCCATGGCACATCTGTACGACTCGCTCGGGCCGCGGCAGATCCCGCAGACTGTGCGTACCGAGATCGTCTAGCCACGCGCCGTCGGGTAGTCGATCGATGACCAAATCACTTGTGGTGCCTGACAACACGGTCTGCCCGCCGTGGGCCAGGTCTCGTAAGCGTGCCGTGCGGTTGATCGTCGGGCCCATGTAGTTGACCTCGTCGCGCAGCTGAATCTCACCGGTGTGCACACCGATGCGCAGCCTGATCGGCGCCAACGGTGCCCGCTGCAGTTCTAAGGCACAGGCCACCGCATCGCTAGCTCGCGCAAACGCCGCCACGAAGCTGTCACCTTCACCCTGCTCGAGCGGCCGCACGCCGCAGTAGCCGATAACGAGGTCCGACACCGTGCGATCCAGTCGGGCAACGGCGGCGGTCATCTCGGCGGGCTGGGTCTCCCACAGCCGCGTCGAACCTTCGACGTCGGCCAGCAGCAGCGTCACCGTTCCGGTCGGCATCTCGCTCACGCCCAGGTCGCTCCAGTTCAGCGGCGGTGTCTCCGCGTGTTGGCTCATGGTAGCCAGCATCCCGCGAGGTGGTCCGGCAAAACATCAGCGTAAACGCGGAAATTGAAGCCGCGGACATGCGGAGATACGACCCTCATGCCGCGTTTTCTCCGCATTTCTGCCGATGGTGTTGGCCCCGAGTCTTCGGATAGTCGACTCGAAGCCGGACCGAGGATGCGTCACGACTGAAGCCTCGAACTGCCGATAAAGCGCCGGCCTCCCGGGCAACAATGGCCGGTGGAGTTCACCTTCCAGTAGGTCGGAGCTGAACACAGTAACGAAGGGGAGCGCAATGACCGGAAAAACGGACGTGGAAGCGCGCCTCCGGCAATCGCGTGAGACGACGGTCTTAGCCCACCTCGAAGCAGAGAAGAATCGAGACCTCGATGCGGTACTCGTGACGTTTAAGGCCGGCGCCGCGCGCCTGGAGTTGCCTGGCGGAGAGATCGCCGATGGTCCCGACGAGGTGGCCGACACCTATCGCAATTTGTTCAGTGCGTTTCCGGACCTGAGCGCTCCTGACCTCGAGCCAGAATCCCTTTGCCACCACGGCGACTTGGTGATCGGCGAAACCCGCCTGCAGGGCACTCACATGCGGACCTTCCGCGGCCTTCCGCCAACCGGACGCCGAATCGATATGCCGCTGGTGGCGATCTTCGAGTTCGACGGCCCCGACCTGCTATGCGAACGTGTCTATTGGGACCGACTCGCTCTGTTCATCCAGCTCGGCGTCGCGCGGGACCCGAACACTCGATCTGGCAAGTTAACGACACTGCTCAACCACCCTGTGACGCTCGCTCGCGCGGCTTTGCGGTCGCGCAGGGTCGGCAGCTAGACGGCCGAGGCACCGTCGGTCAGTGTGTCACCAACCCGTAGCGATAAGGTGCCGTTCAACTCGCTTGCCCGCTCACGAAATGCCTTGTGCGTACCTCTGATTCATGTTCGGAAGAGGAGACGGACCCGCTGCCTACCGCGATGGCGTGAGGGTGTGCGTAGACCCCTGATATCGAGAACGCAGCACGACCGCTTTCATGGCGACTTACGATGGCCGGACGAGGGCACCGGGTCAAGGGAGGCGCGCCGATGACCACAGCCACGCTCGCGACACTCACGATCGGTGGCGAGCCGCAAGCCGGCGCCGCGGGCAGCTACCCCGTCCACAACCCGGCCAGGCCTGCCGAGATCGTCGGCGAAGCCCCCGCCGCCGACCGTGCCCAGCTCGACGCGGCGGTGGCCGCAGCGCGACGGGCGGCACCCGGGTGGCGCGCGCTCGACGTCGCCGAGCGGGTCGCGAAGGTCGCCGCGGCGGCGGCGACGGCCGGCGAGCAGCTCACCGCAACCGACGGCGCGCGGCTGTTCACCAGCGAGCACGGCAAGGTGCTCTCCGAGGCGAGCTTCGAGCTCGCCACCGCACCGATGGTCGCCGCCGTGCTCGGGTCGATGGCGGAGGCGGCGCTGGCGCCCGAGCAGATCGACCCTCAGGCGCTCTATCCGCGGCTGCACCGTGAGCCCTACGGCGTTGCGGCCCTTGTCATTCCGTTCAACTGGCCGCTCGCGGTGATGATGACGAAGCTGACGTCGGCGCTGACTGCGGGCAACACGGCCGTCGTCAAGCTGCCCCCGACGGTTCCGCTGGCCGCGCTGCAATTCGGCGCAGCGTTCGCCGCAGCGCTGCCGCCGGGAGTGGTGAATGTGCTTGCGGCTCCCGGCATCGAGCTCGCGCAGGCGCTCGTCACCCACCCGGGCATCGACGTCATCTCGCTGACGGGTGGCCCCGCCACCGGTCGCGCGGTGATGGCCGCCGCCGCACCGCAGCTCACGCCACTGCTCCTGGAACTTGGCGGCAATGACGCGGCGATCATCGCCCCCGACATGGCGATCAGCGACCAGCTCGTCGAGCAGTTGGTGACGGCGACATACACCACCGGAGGCCAGGTCTGTATGGCGATCAAGCGGCTCTTCGTGCCGCAAGCTCGTGTCGACGAGTTGTCGGACGCGGTGCTGGCCCGGTGCGAGCGCGAGGTCGTCGGCGACGGTCTGGCTTCAGACGTGACGCTCGGACCGTTGCACACTGCCGCAGGGCGTGACCGGGTCGAGGGTCTCGTCAAAGATGCTGCGGCACAAGGGGCGACGGTCCGCACGGCGGGGTGCATCCGCGACACCGACACCGATGCCGGCGGGTACTTCGTGCTGCCGACCGTCGTCACGGGTCTCGCGCAGGATTCCGCGTTGGCCAGCGAGGAGCAGTTCGGCCCGGTGCTTCCGATCTTCGGATACGACGTGATCGACGACGCGATCGCGGCCGCGAACGCCACCGAGTTCGGCCTCACCGCGTCGGTCTGGACAGGTGATGATGCGTTGGCCGACAAGGTCACGGGCCAGCTCATCGCGGGCACGGTCAGCGTCAACTGCCATGGCATGGCCGCCCAGGACCCGCGCATCCCGTTCGGCGGCGTCGGGCAATCGGGCCTCGGCCGCGAGCTCGGCGCCGACGGGATCCGGGCGTTCACGCAGCCGCGGGGGT
>JAVRPX010000463.1:0-3827 GCA_032161985.1 Mycobacterium sp. | reverse complement strand
TCACCCAACGGAAGTGCGGCGCAATGACTTCGGCCAACGGTCAGCCCAACCCGAAGACCATGCGGCTGCCTGGTTCGGTCGCCGAGATCGAGGGCAGCCCGGCGGGGCCCGAGGTTGGTGCCTTCTTCGATCTCGACGGCACGCTGGTCGCCGGGTTCACCGGCGTCATCATGACCCAGGACCGGCTGCGTCGGCGGCAGATGTCCGTCGGCGAGTTCATCGGCATGGTGCAGGCCGGTCTCAACCATCAGCTTGGCCGCTCCGAGTTCGAGGACCTCATCGGTAAGGGCGCCCGCATGCTGCGCGGCAACTCCCTCGACGACATCGACGAACTGGCCGAGCGCCTCTTTGAGCAGAAGATCGTCGGTCGCATCTATCCGGAGATGCGCGAACTCGTCCGCGCTCACATGGCCCGTGGCCACACCGTCGTACTCAGCTCGTCGGCGCTGACGGTCCAGGTGGAGCCCGTCGCGCGGTTCCTGGGTATCCAGAATGTATTAAGCAACAAGTTCGAGACCGATGAGCACGGCCAGCTGACCGGGGAGGTGCTCACGCCGATCATCTGGGGACCTGGAAAGGCCAGGGCGGTACAGGCATTCGCCGCCCGCAACGGTGTCGACCTGTCGGAGAGCTACTTCTACGCCGACGGCGACGAAGACGTCGCGCTGATGTACCTCGTCGGCAATCCGCGGCCGACCAACCCCGCGGGCAAGCTCGCCGCGGTGGCCGCCAAACGCGGCTGGCCGGTGCTGAGATTCAGCAGCCGCAGTGGAACCAACCCGGTCTCGCAATTGCGAACGGTCGCTGGTGTCGCGTCGATGATGCCGATCGCCGCCGGTGCCATTGGTCTGGGGCTGCTGACCCGCAACAGGCGCACCGGCGTCAACTTCTTCACGTCGACCTTCGGCCGGGCGCTGTTGACTGCCACCGGCGTCAACCTCAACGTGCTGGGGAAGGAGAACCTGACCGCGCAGCGGCCTGCGGTGTTTATCTTCAATCACCGCAACCAAGTTGATCCGATCATCGCAGGCAAGTTGGTCAGCGACAACTTCACGTCCGTCGGAAAGAAGGAGCTCGAGAACGATCCGATCGTCGGCACCATGGGCAAGATCATGGACGCCGCGTTCATCGACCGCGACGACCCCAAGAAGGCCGTCGAAGGGCTGAAGAAGGTCGAGGAGCTCGCGCGCAAGGGGCTTTCGATCCTCATCGCGCCGGAGGGCACCCGTCTGGACACCACCGAGGTCGGCCCGTTCAAGAAGGGACCGTTCCGCATCGCGATGTCGGCCGGAATCCCGGTCGTGCCGATCGTGATCCGCAACGCCGAGGTCATCGCCGCCCGCGACTCGACCACGTTCAACCCCGGCACCGTCGACGTCGTGGTGTACCCGCCGATCCCCGTCGACGATTGGACCCACGACAACCTGACCGACCGCATCGCCGAGGTGCGTCAGCTCTATCTCGACACACTCACGGACTGGCCGCACGGCGAGCTGCCCACCCCGGGGCTGTACACCCGCAAGAAGGCCCCGGTGAAGAAGGCGGCCAAGAAGGCGCCGGCTAAGGCGACCGCCAAGAAGGCGCCGGCCAAGGCGGCCGCCAAGAAGGCCGCCGAGAAGAAACCGGCGAAGAAAGCGGCCGCCAAGAAGACCACGAAAAAGGCTGCCGCGAAAGGTCGGCCGTGAAAGTCCCCGCTGACCACTTCGCGCCATTCACCGCGACCGACGACGCTCTTGTCCTGGCGTCAGTGTCATCACCGGCAGAACGGGAAATGCTCGACGACTGGCTCGAGCGCCAGCGGCGCGAGCACCCCGACACGCATGTCGAGGTGCTTCAGCTGCCCGGCGACGACGATCCGCCTGCTGGGATACTGGCGCGGCTGGTCGAACTGCTGGAGGCCGACGAAGACCGATCGGTCGTGCCGGTGCGGGTGTTCTGGGTGCCAGGCGGATTACCCACGCGCTCGAAGGTGGTGGCACTGCTGTCCGGCCGGGATACATACCGCCCTCCCAAGCTGCTGCAGCACCGCATCCTGACGAAGGATCCATCACGCGCCAGGGTAGTCGCGGGCGAGCCCGCGAAAGTATCGGAGCTGCGGCAGCAGTGGAGCGACACCACGGTCGCCGAAAACCCCAGGGAATTTGCGCGTTTCGTTATCCGCCGGGCGATCCTGGCGATCGAGCGCGTCGAACTGCGCCTGCTTGGGCCGGAGTACAAGTCACCACGGTTGGTCAAGCCCGAAATACTTGATTCGGCGCGGTTCCGTGAGGGTCTCGCGGAGATTCCCGGCGCGACAGTCGAGAAGGCCGGCGAGATGCTGGACGAACTCGCGACGGGGTGGAGCCGCTTTTCCGTTGATCTCATCCCGTCCTTGGGCCGGGCGATTTTCAGCAGGGGATTCGACCCGAACATCGACTACGACCGCACCGAAATCGAGTCGATGCGGCGCGCGTTGGAAAACCATCCCGCCGTGCTGCTGTTCTCACACCGGTCCTACCTCGACGGCGCGATCGTCCCGGTGTCGATGCAGGAGAACCGCCTTCCGCCGGTGCACACATTCGCGGGCATCAATCTGTCGTTCGGTTTGATGGGTCCGCTGTTGCGACATTCCGGCGTCATCTTCATCCGGCGCAAGCTCGACGATCCGGTGTACAAGTATGTGCTGCGGCAGTTCATCAGCTACATCGTCGAGAAGCGGTTCAACCTCAGCTGGTCGATCGAAGGAACGCGCTCGCGTACCGGAAAGATGCTACCGCCGAAGCTGGGCTTGCTCGCCTATGTCGCCGACGCGTACCTCGACGGCCGCAGCGACGACATTCTGCTGCAACCGGTTTCGATCAGCTTCGATCAGTTGCATGAAACCGCGGAGTACGCGGCCTACGCGCGCGGCGGCGAGAAGACGCCAGAGGGCCTGTCCTGGCTCTACAACTTCATCAAGGCGCAGGGCGAGCGCAATTACGGCAAGATCTACGTCCGCTTCCCCGAAGCGGTGTCGATGCGCGAATACCTCGGCGAGCCGAACGGTCCGATGACCACCGACGAGGCCGCCAAGCGCCTTGCGCTGCAAAAGATGGCATTCGAAGTGGCCTGGCGGATCCTGCGGGTCACGCCAGTCAACGCGTCGGCGCTCGTCTCCGCTCTACTGCTGACCACCCGCGGGGTTGCGCTTACCCTCGACCAACTTCACCACACCCTGCAGGACTCGCTGGATTACCTGGAGCGCAAGCAAACCCCGATGACCAACAGTGCGCTGAGGCTGCGTACTGCCGACGGTGTCCGGGCGGCACTCGACGCGCTGTCCAATGGCCATCCCATCACGTGCATCGACGGCGGTAGGGAGCCGGTCTGGAGGATCGCCCCCGAGGACGAACATGAGGCCGCGTTCTACCGCAACACCCTCATCGACGCATTCCTCGAGACGTCGATCGTCGAACTGTCGCTCGCCTACGCCGCCCGTGCCGAGACCGAACGCCTGGAAGCCTTTTGGTCGCAGGCGATACGGCTGCGGGATCTGCTGAAGTTCGACTTCTACTTTGCCGACTCGGCGGCATTCCGCGAGCATTTGGCGGAAGAGATGTCGTGGCACGACGATTGGGAGGCCCACGTAGCCGCGGGCGAAGTCGACCAGTTGCTCCGTGCGAAGAAGCCGCTGATCGCAGCAGCCATGCTGCGGCCGTATTTCGAGTCCTACGAGATCGTCGCCGACGTGTTGCGTGATTCCCCGGCGGAGATCGGCGAGAAGGACCTGACGAACAAGGCCCTTGGGGTTGGCAGGCAGTACGCCGCACAGAACCGGGTGCGCAGCAACGAGGCGGTATCGGCGCTGT
>JAVRPX010000462.1:0-15740 GCA_032161985.1 Mycobacterium sp. | reverse complement strand
GACGGCACCGCCGAGGAAATCGGTGCGGTGTTCCCTCTGCTGAGCGGCGCGATCCAGCCGACCGAATACCCGGCGATGCTGCGCGCGGAACTCGCGCGGCTCAACCGTGCGGGGTTGACGACGTGTTCGGAGATGGCGTTCGACCCGGTGTTCCGACCGGTGGTAGAGCAGATGCGCGGCGACCTCACCGTGCGACTGCGCCCGTACGAGATCTCCAACGCGCAGATGACCACCGACATGACGCCGCACAGCGGCGACGATGTGCTCCGGCAGGCCGGCATCAAGATCTGGGTCGATGGTTCGCCGTGGATCGGCAACATCGACCTGTCCTTTCCGTACCTGGACACCGACGCCACCCGCATCATCGGCGTGACACCAGGATCGTGTGGCTGCGCGAACTACACCCGCGAGCAGCTGGCAGAGATCGTCGAAGCCTACTTTCCGCGGGGCTGGCAGATGGCGTGCCACGTGCAGGGCGACGCAGGCGTCGACACCATCCTGGACGTGTACGAGGAGGTGCTGCGCAAGCACCCGCGGGACGACCACCGGCTGCGGCTCGAACACGTCGGCGCCATCCGAAACGAGCAATTGCAGCGCGCCCACGACCTCGGCGTCACGTGCAGCATCTTCGTCGACCAGATCCACTACTGGGGCGATGTCATCGTCGACGGCTTGTTCGGGCCCGAACACGGCGAGCGGTGGATGCCGTGCGGCTCCGCCGTCGCCACCGGGATGCGCATCTCGCTGCACAACGACCCGCCGGTGACGCCGGAAGAGCCGCTGCGCAACATCAGCGTCGCGGCCACCCGGATCGCGCCGTCGGGCCGGGTGCTCGGCCCGCAGGAGCGGCTGACCGTCGAGCAGGCCATTCGGGCGCAAACTATCGACGCGGCGTGGCAGCTCTTCGCCGACGACGTGACCGGCTCGCTGGAGGTCGGCAAGTACGCCGACATGGTCGTTTTGTCGGCAGATCCGCGCGCCGTGCCGCCGGAGGAGATCGCCGATCTCGAAGTGCGGGCGACGTTCCTGGCCGGCCTGCAGGTTTACCCGAAAGACGACTGACGCGTCGGCAGTTCTGGCACGCTCGAATCATGTCCGACCTGGCTGATCCCCGCTTCCTCGACGAACGCACCGCCCACTGGGCCGAAACCAAGCCTGATGACGAGGCGTTCACCTATTTCGACCGGACCTGGACGTGGTCGCAGTGGAACGACCGCGTCCGCAGGCTCGCCGGTGCGCTGAAGGATCGCGGCGTCAAACGCGGCGACGTGGTGGCGTTCCTCGACAAGAATCACCCGGCATGTGTGGAGCTGACGTTGGCCGCGGCGTCCTTGGGCGCGGCCAACGCGATCATCAACTTCAGGCTGGCCGCCGATGAGCTCGACTACGTGCTCAACGACTCCGGAGCCAAGCTGTTGATCGTCGGCAAGGAGCTCAAGGCGAACGTCGACAAGATCCGTGACAAGCTCACCAACATCGAGCATGTCATCGAGGTCACGCCCGAGGGCGAGGACGGCGATGAGTACGAGGCGATGCTGGCCGAGGCGACGCCGACGGAGCGGGGAGACGACGTCGAACCCGACGACGTCGCCATCATCATGTATTCGTCGGGTACGACGGGCAGGCCCAAAGGCGTGCTGCTGACACAGGCCAACCTCATCGCCCACACCGTCAACGCGCACGAGGGTTTCGAGTTCGACGAGGGCGACAAGAACATGGTGTCGATGCCGCTGTTCCATGTCGGTGGGTCGTCCTACGTCCAGTTCGGTCTCCACGACGGATTCCCGAGCGTGATGACACGCGATGTCGACGGCGCCGCGCTGGCCGGCGCAATTCTCAAGGGCGCCAACAGAACATTCCTGGTCCCGGCGGTGCTGGCCAAGGTGCTGGAATCCGGCGAGGACGCTGTCAAGCTGTTCGGCGCGTTGAAGACATACGCCTATGGCGCGTCGCCGATGCCGTTGCCGCTGTTGCGCAAGGCGCTGGAGGCCTGGCCGAACACCGATTTCATCCAGGCGTATGGGCTGACCGAGGTGGGCGGCGTGATCAGCCATCTACTTCCGGAGGCCCACCGCGATCCCGGTAAGGAAGAGCGGTTGTCGAGCGCGGGGACGCTGGTGCCCAATGCCGAGGTGCGGGTGGTCGACCCGGATACCCTGAAGGATGTGCCGGAAGGCGAGCAGGGTGAATTATGGTTCCGCTCACCGCAATTGATGAAGGGTTATCACAACAAGCCCGACGCGACGGCAGAGTCGATCACCGACGACGGCTGGTTCCGCACCGGTGACATCGGGCGTGTCGACGACGGCGGATACATCTTCGTCGAGGACCGGCTGAAGGACATGATCATCTCCGGCGGCGAGAACATCTACTCGATCGAGGTCGAGCGCGTGCTGGCCGAACATCCCGCGGTGGTCGACGTCGCAATCATCGGGGTGCCCGACGAGAAGTGGGGCGAGGTCGTGAAAGCCGTTGTCCAGCTTGAAGGAGAGGCCGACGAGAAGGAACTGATCGCTTTCTGTCGCGAGCGGCTGGCGGCCTACAAATGCCCGAAGACCGTCGACGTCAAGGACGAGCTGCCGCGCAACCCGACCGGCAAAATTCTCAAGAAGGATCTGCGCAAGCAGTACTTGGAGGGCGGCGACCGCACAAAGGTCTAGGGGTCGGGCTCGGCGAGGATGCGCTCCCACTGCTCGCGACCCCGCGGCGTGAGGCCGATGTTGCGGGTGTCAGGCCAATGTTCGATCTCGGCGATCGTCTGTTCGCACCATTCGATGAGATCGCGGTAGAAGTCGGCGATGAATGTCGCCTGACGTTCGATGAGGTGAAGCCGATGGGGGAACGGCCCGCCCGTGACCGTCAGCTCTCCGATCAGAGCCTTGCCCTTGGCATGCAACTCGCGGGCATGGCGCGCAGTGGCTTCCAGCGACTCGCGAAGCTCTTCCTTTGTGGCCTGGTCGCCGAGGAACATTCGGAGAAATCCCTCGACTTCGATCAATGGCGCGGCGGGTTCGCTACTGAACCACTCCGTCAGTGCCGCACGGCCGTCCGGTGTGATGGTGTAGCGGGTGGCTTGTTTCCTGCGGCCGTCGACTATCTCGGCGGTGGCGTGTCCACGCTCGACGAGCCGCTTGAGCTCCGCGTACAGGTGGGCGTCCGATCGGGGCCAGAAGAAGTGCATGCCGCGTTTGATCTGAGCAACGATCTCGTATGCCGTCCACGGTTTGATGCCGAGCAGGCCGAGAAGCGCGAAGGATGTAGTGGTCGGCTTGGATGGCATCTCTTGACAATACTCCATCCTGGAGTAACTTAAGCTCCACAGTGGAGTATAGGGGGGACGATGAACGACACCGGCTTTGTCGCACTGGTCGACACGGATCGAAACGAACTGCGGAACCGCATCCGGGAGGCGCGACAGCGCTTCTATCAGCTGGCCGGCACCGCTGATCCGAACGCCCGGCGGCGGGGGCTGGACTGGACGGTGCATCAGGTCATCGCTCATGTGCTCTGCGTCGCGCGTCGCTATCAGGCGATCGTCGAGGGACGGAATTTTCGCCGCGCTGTCCATCCGCGCGATCTGGATCAGATCAACCACGAAGAGATGCTGGCGGCGATGGCACCCATCCCCGAATTGCTTGCCGAGCTCGCGGTCCTCGAACCAGTGATGGATGGCTACTTCGACGGCCTCCCCGAAAATTATGCAGTCGAATTGCACTGCGGTGCCATGGGATCCGCGATCATTGTGCAGATCAACTGGCTCTTCGACCTGCTCCTGCACGGTGAGGACATCGCCCGAGCTGTCGGGGCGCCGTTTGAGATCCACGAACGCGACATGTTGTTAATGCTTCGTGAAGGGATGGAACTCATCCCGTCATACGTGAACCCGGGGCTTTCCCCTGCGATCGACATCTGCGTGGCCCTGGAGATCCCGGAGGCACGACCGCACGTCATCCACGTCCACGACGGGATCGCAGACGCACGTGCGCGCCGCCCCGACGACCGGCCCGATGCCATCCTAAAAGGACCCGCATCGACGCTGCTTCGACTGTTCCTTCATCGCATCGGCCCGTTCACGGCCGCGAGACAAGGCCTGCGCATCGTCGGCGGTCGACGGCCGTGGAAGGCGATGCAACTGCAGTCCTGCATCGAGCGGGCCTGAGCTTGGGTGCAGTATTGAGCCGTGCCCCCGCTGCTCGACGACCTGCTCGGTCGCCTGCACGTCGTCGCGCTGCCGATGCGAGTTCGGTTCCGCGGCATCACGGTTCGCGAAGTGGCTCTGATCGACGGGCCCGTCGGCTGGGGCGAGTTCGGGGCGTTCCTCGAGTACGAGCCGGCCGAGGCGGCGCACTGGCTCGCCGCGGGCATCGAAGCCGCCTACAGTGAGCCGCTGTCGCCGCTTCGCCACCGTATCCCGATCAACGCCACGGTGCCCGCTGTCGGCGCTGACGAGGTGCCCGATGTCTTGGCCCGGTTCCCGGGCGCGGGCACAGCCAAAGTCAAGGTCGCCGAGTCGGGGCAGTCGTTGGCCGACGATGTGGCGCGGGTCAACGCCGTTCGTGCACTGGTGCCGACGGTGCGCGTCGACGCGAACGGCGGTTGGTCCGTCGCTGAAGCCGCGGCGGCTGCAACAGCTTTGACCGCCGATGGGCGGCTCGAGTACATGGAGCAGCCGTGCGCGACGGTGCCCGAACTTGCCGAGTTGCGCCGTCGCATCGATGTGCCGATCGCCGCCGACGAGAGCATCCGCAAGGCCGACGACCCGCTGCGCGTCGTGCGCGAAGGCGCCGCCGACATCGCGGTGCTGAAGGTCGCGCCGCTCGGCGGGGTGCGCAAGCTGCTCGACATCGCCACGCAGATCGAGATCCCGATCGTGGTGTCCAGCGCGCTGGATTCGGCCGTCGGCATCGGACAGGGACTGCTGGCCGCGGCGGCTTTACCCGAACTGCGGCACGCGTGCGGGCTTGGCACCGGCGGCCTGTTCGTCGAGGACATCGCCGAGCACGTCGCGCCGGTCGACGGCTACCTGCCCGTCAGGCCCGCTACGCCGGATCCGGCCCGGCTGGACGCTTTGGCCGCCCGTGCCGACCGCAGGCAGTGGTGGATCGACCGCATCAGGGCCTGTCACCAGCTGCTGTCCTAATTTGTGGGGACCAGGGCCTAGACGCCATGGCGGCGGTCGCGAACACTGGATTCATGCGATCGGTCGTCGTCCTCGGGTTCCCGGGTGTCCAGGCTCTCGACCTGGTCGGCCCGTTCGAGGTGTTTGCAGGCGCGACGCTGTACCTGGCGGCAGCAGGGAACCCCAACGAGGGCTACTCGGTCCGCGTCGTCTCGCAGAACGGCGAACCCGCCACGACCGGCACCGGCCTCGCGCTTGTCGCCGAACCGCTGCCCGACCCGCGCGAATCCGTCGACACGCTGGTCCTGCCCGGCGGCGCCGGGGTGGACGCCGTCCGGCACAACCGGGACACGATCGGCTGGATCCAGATCGCGGCCGAGCACAGCCGTCGCGTCGTCAGTGTCTGCACCGGTTCGTTCATCGCCGCGCAGGCCGGCCTGCTCGACGGCTGCGTCGCGACTACACATTGGGCGTTCGCCGGCCAGATGGCACGCGAATTCCCTGCGATCACAGTCGATCCCGAGCCGATCTTCGTCCGAAGCTCGGACAAGGTCTGGACGGCCGCTGGTGTCACTGCGGGCATCGACCTGGCACTGTCACTAGTCGAGGACGACTACGGGACCGAGGCCGCACAGACGGTCGCCCGCTGGATGGTGCTGTACCTGCGCCGGCCGGGCGGACAGACGCAATTCGCGGCGCCCGTGTGGATGCCGCGCGCCAAGCGAGCACCGATCCGCGACGCACAGGAAGCCATCGAATCCGAACCCGGTGGCGCGCACAGCATTCCGGACTTGGCGCGCCGAGCCGCGATGAGCCCCCGCCACTTCACCCGGGTGTTCACCGACGAGGTGGGCGAGGCGCCCGGCGCCTACGTCGAGAGGATTCGCACCGAAGCCGCCCGTCGACAGCTCGAGGAGACCGACGACACCATGACCGTGATCGCGGCCCGCTGCGGCTTCGGCACCGCCGAAACGTTGCGCCGCAATTTCGTTCGACGACTGGGCATCTCGCCCGATCAGTACCGCAAGACCTTCGCCTAACGAAAAGGAGAACATCATGCAGATTGCCATCGTCCTGTATCCCGGCTTCACCGCGCTCGACTTCATCGGGCCCTACGAGGTGTTGCGCTGGCTGCCAGACGCCGAGGTGCGGCTCGTCTGGCACGAGCCTGGGCCGGTCATTGCCGATTCCGGTGTCCTGGTCGTCGGCGCTACGCATTCGTTCGACGAGACGCCGTCGCCCGACGTCCTTTTGGTACCTGGTGGCATGACGACCATGGAGCACGCGCGCGACGAGAAGGTTCTCGACTGGGTGCGCCAGGCTCACAAGACCGCGACGTGGACGGCGTCTGTCTGCTCCGGTTCGATCATCCTCGCCGCGGCCGGGTTGCTGGAGGGCAAGCGGGCCACGTCGCACTGGGCGGCGCTGTCCGCGTTGAAGGTGATGGGCGTCACGGCGGTTAGCGACGAACGCATCGTGCACGAGGGAGACATCGTGACGTGTGCGGGCGTGTCGGCGGGAATCGACCTTGGGTTGTGGCTGGCCGGCCAGATCGGCGGCGAGGGCCGCGCCAAAGTCATCCAGTTGTCGATGGAGTACGACCCGCAGCCGCCATTCGACTCCGGTCACATGTCGAAGGCGTCGGCGTCGACGAAGGCGGCCGCCACCGCGCTGATGACCAAGGACCTGATGAAGCCGACTCAGCTGAAGGCCACGACGCTATTCCTCTGGGACGGGGCCATCAAGGCGGCCCGCAAGCGCCGGAGCGGCCGCAGCCGCAAGCGTGATCGCCAAGCGATTTCGGCGCGCTAACCGTCGCCCAGCGTGGATTACCGCGCCGAAATCGCTGAGCGGATGACGGCAATGACCCGCTGGGGGTATTCGACGAGGTCGAGCCACGTAAAGCGCAGCACCTGCCAACCCAGCAGCGCGATGTGGTTCTGCCGCTTCCGATCTCGTTGAAACGCCTCTTGGTCGCTGTGAAAGGCCCAGCCGTCGACCTCGATCGCAATCTTCGACTTCGGAAATGCGACGTCGACCTTGTAGGGGCCGACGGGATGATTTGTCCGCCAGCCCGTGACGTGCGCCTCACGCAAAAGCTGGACGAGAAGGCGTTCGGCCTCGGACCGAGCGCCGTCAGATGCAGCCTGTAGCAGTCGTCGAGCGCGCGGTGAGCCGTACCGCCCCTTGTTGCGAAGGTGAGACCGCCAAAGATCCGTCAGAGCGACGTGATGCTGCAACGCGGAATCCATCAACTTGGCTCCGCCGCCCCGTTGAACCGCGGCTTCGAGCACCGTCAACGGCAACGTTGTCGCACGGATCCGTCGATGCACGACGATGTCCGACGGGTGGAGGTCTCGACGACGTACGCGGCAGCCGTCGCGACTCCGTCCGTGGCTGTTCCGGGGCACCGTCACCTCGACGATGTCGGGCGGAAATCTCGTCAGCGCATGCCACCACGCCGCCGTGAGACCGGTGGCCACGGCCTGCTCGCCGTAGCCCCATACGGCTGCCCGGACGCGCGCGGAGTCGGTGAAGGGTCGGTCGTCGACGAAGTAGACACCGCGAGCGCATCGACGCCAGCGGCCAGACCGCAGCCGTCGCCGAACGGCTTCGTGGCTCAGGCCGGCATTTCGGGCCTGAGCGAGGGTGATGACGCCGTCCTGGCATCGCAGATAGTCATCCAGCACCCCTGATGGACGCCGGCGAAGGGCTTGGGGTTCCGTACAGCTGCGATTTCGGCGCGCTAACCGTCGCCCAGCGTGGATTACCGCGCCGAAATCACAGGCAGTACCGTCGTCGGCGTGAATCTGGCCTACGACGACCGCGGCAGCGGCGATCCTGTGCTGTTCATCGCGGGCCGTGGCGGGTCGGGGCGCACCTGGCACCTGCACCAGGTGCCAGAGTTCCTGCGGGCGGGCTATCGCTGCATCACCTTCGACAACCGCGGTGTCGGAGCGACGGAGAACGCCAACGGTTTCACCAGGGACACCATGGTCTCGGATACGGCCGCGTTGATCGAGAAGCTCGACGTGGCGCCGGTGCGCATCGTGGGAGTGTCGATGGGCGCGTTCATCGCACAGGAGCTGATGTTGGCTAGGCCCGAGCTGGTCAGCGCGGCGGTATTGATGGCCACCCGCGGCCGCCACGACAGAGCTCGCGACTTCTTCCGCAGCGCCGAGCTCGACCTCGCCGAGTCGGGTGTCGAGGTGCCGGCTGCGTACGACGCGAAAGTGCGCCTGTTGGAGAGTTTTTCGCCGAAGACGCTGAACGACGACCTCGCCGTGCGCGATTGGATCGAGATGTTCACCATGTGGCCGACCAAGCCGACGCCCGGCCTGAGGACGCAGCTGACCATCGCGCCGGAGGGCAACCGGCTGCCTGCTTACCGAAGTATTACCGCCAGAACCCTCGTCATCGGCTTCAAAGACGACGTCGTGCTGCCCGCGCATCTCGGCCGCGAGGTCGCCGACGCCATCCCTAACGGCCGCTACCTGGAGATTCCCGACACTGGGCACCTCGGGTTCATCGAAGCACCGCAGGTCGTCAACACTGCGGCCCTGAGATTCTTCGCCGACACGACCTGAGGTTCGCCCGTCGAATGGCAGTGTTAGCGGCGTGAACGTCGACGCGATGCTGCAGACGATCCCACCGCTGGCGGTGTATCTCGTCGTCGGCGCCATCATCGGCATCGAGAGTCTGGGGATTCCGTTGCCGGGCGAGATCGCACTCGTCAGTGCGGCACTGCTCGCCTCGCGGCACACGCTCGACATCAACCCTGTGGCCGTCGGCGCCGCCGCGACGATCGGCGCCATCATTGGCGACACGATCGGATACTCGATCGGCCGCCGGTTTGGCATGTCGCTGTTCGAGCGGCTCGGCAAACGCTTCCCCAAGCACTTCGGCCCCGGCCATGTGGCGCTGGCCAAACGCCTCTTCGCCCGCTGGGGCGTGTGGGCCGTGTTCGTCGGGCGGTTCATCGCGTTGCTGCGCATTCTTGCCGGACCGCTGGCCGGCGCGCTGAAGATGCGCTATCCGCATTTCCTCGCCGCCAACGCCAGCGGCGGCTTGTTGTGGGCCGGAGGGACGACGGCCGTCGTCTACTACGCGGGCCTTGCCGCCGAGCGCTGGTTGTCCAGGTTCTCCTGGATCGCGCTCGTCGTCGCTGTACTGGTTGGTATCGGCATGACACTGCTTCTGCGTGAACGCACGTCGCGGCTGATCGCCGAACTCGAAGACGAGCATGACTGGGAATCGCTCAAGCGTCATTAGGCCTGAAGATTTCGGCGGTTCGAGCAGCGATATACCGGGTATGTCCTTCATGCTTTGGCGTGTCGTTCCGAGCGAGGAGTCCGCATGTCCACTGAAACATCGCCCGCAACATCCGGACGGATCGCGGGAGTCGAGGTGCGCTCGATCGACTATGTGCCGCTAAACGAGCGGCACGGGAAGGTGTGGAGTCAGGGCCCGCTGTGGTTCATGAGCAACGCCCAGATCGCGACTCTGGCGGTCGGCACTTTTTCAATCACCGGCGGCGGCAACCTGATCTGGTCGATCCTCGCGATCGTTAGCGGAGTTCTGTTCGGCACGTTCTTCATGGCGTTCCACTCGGCGCAGGGCCCGCAGCTCGGGCTGCCCCAGATGATCCAGTCGCGTCCGCAATTCGGCTATGTGGGTGCGTTGTTGGTCTGGGCGTTCTCCTACCTCCTGTACGCTGGCTTCAACATCTTCATCACGATCTTGGCCGGCGACGCCCTCCACTCGACCATTGGTGGGCCCAGCAAGATGTGGATCGTGGTCGCCACCGTGGTCGCTGCGGTCGTGGCACTGGTGGGGTATGACCTCATCCACGGAGTCGAGCGGTGGCTGACCGCAGGCTTTCTCATCATTTTCGGGCTCCTCACGATCGGGATCTGCACGCTTAACTATCCGGCCGGCTCCTTCGACCTCGGCGACTTCAAATGGACTCCGTTCCTGATCCAGTTCGGTGCGGTCGCCGGCTACCAGATCAGCTGGGCGATCTACGTCTCGGACTACTCCCGCTACCTGCCCCCGTCGGTCACCGTCCGCAAGACTTTCCTGTGGACGTACTGGGGTTCTGCGCTCGGCGCGATCTGGCTGATGTGCCTGGGTGCCGCGCTGGCCGCATGGGCAGAAGCCAACTTCGATACGATCGCGTCGATCAAAGACGCCGGCGATCAGGTGTTCTCGGGCTTCGGAGCAATTGCCCTCGTCTTCTCCACTCTGGGCCTGATTTCGGTCACCGCGTTGAACATGTATGGCGGGTCGCTCACCTTGATAAGCGCGATTGATTCGTTCAAAAAAGTCCAGCCGACGGCCAAACTGCGCATCCTCACCATCGGTTTCACCGCGGTGCTCTCCCTGATCCCGGCCTTGCTCATCGGCGAGAACTTCCTCGTTAACTTCGAGGACTTCCTGCTGCTGGTGCTCTACCTGTTCGTCCCGTGGACTGCGGTCAATCTCGTCGACTACTACGTCGTACGACGTGGGCACTACGCCATCGCCGAGATATTCAACCCTCACGGCTTGTACGGACGATGGGGCTGGCGGGGTATCACGTCGTACCTTGTCGGCTTTGCGGCGATGCTTCCGTTCCTCAGCACCAGCAAGTACACGGGTTTTGTCGCAACTGCGCTCGACGGGGCCGACATCTCAATGTTTGTCGGTCTTCCCGTCGCGGGAATCCTCTACTGGGTGCTGGCCAAGTCAATCGATGTCGAAGGCGAGACGCGGATTGCCCAGGCGGAGGCAGCAGAGCTGGAGCGACTGGCTCATGCTCACCAGCGTCCCGAGGAGCACACCGACAACGTCACCGGATGACCAGGGCCAGCGCCTGGCGAGCCACGCCGGCTGGGCCCGATATGACACGCTGTAGTGGTGAATCCATCGACGGCGCAGGCCCGCGTCGTGGTCGACGAACTGATTCGTGGCGGCGTGCGCGACGTGGTGCTATGCCCGGGTTCACGCAATGCGCCGCTGGCGTTTGCGTTGAACGACGCCGACCGGGCGGGCCGCATCCGCCTGCATGTCCGCATCGACGAGCGCACCGCCGGCTACCTGGCGATCGGCCTCGCCGTTGCCGAGCGGGCACCGGTGTGTGAAGCAATGACGTCGGGCACCGCCGTGGCCAACCTCGGGCCTGCCGTCGTTGAGGCCAACTACGCGCGTGTGCCGTTGATCGTGCTGAGCGCCAACCGGCCCTACGAGTTGCTCGGCACCGGCGCCAACCAGACCTTCGAGCAAATGGGCTACTTCGGCACGCAGGTGCGCGCCAACATCAGCCTCGGGCTCGCCGAGGGTTCACCCGAGCGCATGGACGCGCTCAACGCGCAGTGGCGGTCGGCGACATGTCGAGTTCTGGTGGCGGCCACGGGATCTCGCACCGCCAACGCCGGACCGGTGCAGTTCGACATCCCATTGCGCGAACCGCTGGTGCCCGACGCCAATGAGGATCCGGTGACCGGCCCGTATTCACCCCAGGGCCGTCCCGGTGGCAGGCCGTGGACGTACACGCCGCCGGTCACGTTCGACCAGCCGCTGGACATCGACCTCACACCGGACACCGTTGTCATCGCCGGACACGGCGCGGGTGTGCACCCAAATCTCGCCAAGCTGCCGACGGTCGCCGAGCCGACGGCGCCACCCAGCGAGAACCCGCTGCACCCGTTCGCGCTGCGGCTGGTCCGCCCGCAGCAGGTGATCATGCTGGGCCGGCCGACGCTGCACCGGCCGGTGTCGGCGCTACTGGCCGACCCGTCGGTACCGGTCTACGCGCTGACCACCGGGCCACGCTGGCCCGACGTTTCGGGAAACTCGCAGGCCACGGGCACGCGTGCGGTGACGACCGGCGAGCCGAACGCGAACTGGCTCAAACGCTGCGCGGAGGTGAACCGGCATGCGATCGAGGCGGTCCGCGGTCAGCTCAAGGCCCACCCGCTGACCACTGGGTTGCATGTCGCGGCGGCGGTGGCCGATGCGATGCGCCCAGGGGACCAGTTGGTGCTTGGCGCGTCGAACCCGGTGCGCGACGCGGCGCTCGTCGGGCTGAACACCGAGAGCATCAAGGTTCGGTCCAACCGCGGCGTGGCCGGGATCGACGGCACGGTGTCGACGGCCATCGGCGCAGCACTCGCACACGACGGGCGCACCGTCGCGTTGATCGGTGACCTGACCTTCGTGCACGACAGCTCGGGGCTGCTGATCGGGCCGACGGAGCCGACACCGCGCAACCTGACGATCGTTGTGTCCAACGACAACGGCGGCGGAATCTTCGAACTGCTCGAGCAGGGCGACCCGAGGTTCTCCGATGTGTCGTCGCGAATCTTCGGCACACCCCACGACGTCGATGTCGGCGGACTGTGCCGGGCGTACCACGTCGACAGCAGCCAGATCGAGGTCGACGAGCTGGCCGGCGCGCTTGGCGAGCCGTTCGAGGGGATGCGGGTGCTGGAGGTGAAGGCCGACCGGTCGTCGCTGCGAGCGCTGCACGCGTCTATCAAGGCAGCGCTATGAGGCGTCTAACGGCCTTGGTGCGCAAGTTTTTTCCGCGGCTGTGGGGCGACGAGACCGAGACGCGGTCGGTAAGGGTTCTGCGACGGCTCCGCATCGGCATCGTGGTGGTCGCGTGCTTGGTGACGTTGCAGTCGTTGCTGCTGGTGCTCGGGGCGTGGCGCAACGATCGCCAGATCGAGCGGCACATGGGCGTGGCCGAAGCGAATGTGCTCAGCGCGGGTCCGCGGCGCTCGACCATCGAGTTCGTCACACCCGACCGCGTCACGTATCGACCCGAACTCGGCGTGCTGTACCCGTCGGAGCTCGACACCGGCATGCGGATCTACGTCGAGTATGACAAGAACGACCCGGATCTGGTTCGGGTGCAGGACCGTAACGCGTCGCTGGCGATCATCCCTGCAGGCTCGATCGCGGTGGTGGGTTGGTTGATCGCTAGCGCTGCACTATTCGGCGTCGCATTCGTCGAAAGGCGGATGGCCCGCGAAGCAGCGAAAGCTGCTGCAGCAGCTCAGGATTGAATGAGCTTGTTGAGCCAGTCGTTGTCGTAGATGTCGAGCTTCTTGTCCTTGGCGAGGTCGTAAACCGTTGGCGTGCCCATCTCCAAGTTGTCGATCTCGTAAAGGTACTCGAAGTTCGTATCGTCCATGTTTTTGGTGTTGACCGCGGACCCGCCGCCCTTGATGTTCTCTGCGACAGCGTCGGGCATGCCTGCCTTCTTTGCCATGTCTTGCAATTCGTCGGCGGTGGGTGGGTCACCGCCTGGGCGCTGGTGGGCCCACACTCCCTCGACGAACCGCTGGAACTCGGTGCCGGTCGCCTTTACCTCAGGCTTGCCCGCTTTCTCGGCTGCCAGGAAGAGCGCATTGCTGACCTGCCCCGAATAACCGCCGGTCTTGTCGTCGAGGAACGTCATCGGGCGGTACGTGACTTCGAGTTGGCCGACGGCGATGTAGTAGGCGAGCTGATCACCGAAGTCAGCCTGCAGATCCGCGCAGTGATTGCATTGCGGCTCGGTGTAGATCTCAATCTTCGCGGGCGCGTTGTCGAAGCCGGCGATGATGCCGTAGCCGTCCTTGCTGACCGATAGCGGCGGCTTGTTCGGATCGGACTCCGCGCTGCCTGCGACCTGTTTGGTGCAGCCGACGGCGGTGATGAGCAGGGCTATCGTGACCATCACCATGGCACGGGAAATCCGCATGTCAACCGCCCTTCTTTGTGCGCACGATACTCGAATCCCTTCCGGCGGACTGCCCGATCATTGGCACGAGGTTTTTGCGTGTCGTATGCCCGTTTGCAACCTTGGCGACAGCCACTGATGGGACGCTCTTGACGTGCGCGTTGCGATCGTCGCAGAGTCCTTCCTCCCGAATGTCAACGGCGTCACCAACTCGGTGCTTCGGGTGATCGAGCATCTCCGCCGCACCGGTCACGAAGTCATCGTCATCGCCCCGGACACGCCACGGGGCCAGCCGCCTGCCGAGCGGGTTCATGACGGCGTCCGGGTGCACCGGGTGCCCTCACGGATGTTCCCCAAAGTCACGTCGCTTCCGCTTGGCGTGCCGCGTCCGCGGATGGTCGGCGTGCTGCGCGGATTCGACCCCGACGTATTGCATTTGGCGTCACCGGCCCTGCTCGGCTATGGCGGATTGCACGCCGCGCGATTCCTCTGCGTGCCGACTGTCGCGGTATTCCAAACCGACGTAGCGGGTTTCGCGGCGAGCTACGGCATCGGTGTCGCGTCCCGGGCCGCGTGGGCGTGGACGCGTCATCTGCACAGTCGCGCAGACCGTACCCTGGCGCCGTCCACAGCGGCAATGGAAAACCTTGCCGCGCATCGCATCCCACGGGTGCACCACTGGGCTCGCGGCGTCGACATCGCGGGCTTCGTGCCGTCGGCCCGCGATCAGAGCCTGCGTCAGCGGTGGTCACCGGAAGGCAAGCCGATCGTAGGGTTCGTCGGCCGGCTCGCACCGGAGAAGCACGTCGAGCGGTTAGCGGTGCTGGCCCGACGCGACGACCTTCAGCTGGTGATCGTCGGCGACGGCGTCGACCAGGCCAAGCTCGAAACCGCCATGCCGTCAGCCATTTTCACCGGTGCGCTGTACGGCGAGGAGCTCGCCGCCGCATACGCCAGCATGGACGTGTTCGTCCACCCCGGCGAGCATGAGACGTTCTGCCAGGCGGTGCAGGAGGCAATGGCGTCGGGCCTGCCGGTGATCGCGCCCGACGCAGGCGGTCCGCGCGACCTCGTGGCCCCGTACCGCACCGGGCTGCTGCTGCCGGTCGACGGCTTCGAGGCCAAGCTCAGCCAATCCGTTGACCATCTGATCGCTGAACGGCACCGCTACTCCGTGGCGGCGCGTCGCAGCGTGCTGGGCCGCACCTGGCCGGCGATCTGCGAGCAGCTGCTCGGCCACTACGAGGCCGTGCAGGGCATGCGGCGGCTCAAGGCCGCCTAGCCTTGGGCCTCCTCGGCGACGGGTTGCCACTCTTCCCACGTCTTGAGCCGGTTCTCGTAGTCGGCCTTGGCCAGCTGCAGCGGGAGCTCCCCGAAGAACACCCGAAGCGGCGGCTCGGCAGCGTCGACGATTTTCAGCACGGCGGCGGCCGATGCCTGGGGGTCGCCCGGCGTGGACACGCGCTGGGCGCGGATCCGATCGGCCTCCTCGTGCACCTCCTTGTAGTCCGCCAGCTGGGTTGAGCGCTTGGACGACGAACCGGCCCAGTCGGTGGAGAAGCCGCCCGGCTCGATCAGTGTGACGTGCACGCCGAACGGCGCGACCTCCTGCGCCAGCGCCTGCGAGAAGCCCTCCAGCGCCCACTTGGACGCGTGGTAGATGCCGACGTTCTGGAACGCGGTGATGCCGCCGATCGACGACACCTGGATGATGTGCCCGCTGCGCTGCGCCCGCAGGAACGGCAGCGCGGCCTGTGTCACCCACAGCGCGCCGAACACGTTGGTCTCGATCTGTGCGCGCGCTTCGGCCTCCGTCAGCTCCTCGATGAAGCCGAAATGGCCGTAGCCGGCATTGTTGACCACGATGTCGAGGCGGCCGAAGTGGTCGTGGGCCTGCTTGACCGCGGCGAA